>CAZYTO010000040.1:0-25743 GCA_964650405.1 uncultured Thermoanaerobaculia bacterium
ATCTCCACCTGCCCGAATACCTGCCGGCCGATGAGGCGCGTGTCGACGCCGATGAGGGTCTCGCGCGGCTGCTTGTTCAGCAGGTTGTTGCCGACGATGGAGAACCGCACGGAGCGGGCGCCTCCGAAGAAGCGTGACGGCAGGTCGTAGCTGGCCCGGGCGCCGAGCAGGCCATAGGCGGGGAGCTGGGTGATGACGGGCGAGTGGAAGACGATGTTGTACCACATGGCCGGACCGACGTAGCTCCCCTTCCAGGCGTACTCGATCGAGCCGCGCAGGCCGTGGAACGGACCGAGGTACGTGCCGGCGTTCACCTTGTTCCGCGAGGCGTAGACGAACTCCAGCGGATGCTTGGCGGGATCGAGCGTACCGTGGTCGCGCGTCTCGTTCTGGTGGGCGTAGTTGATGAAGCCCGTCATCCATTCCGTGAGGTTCGTGCGCAGCTCCGCCTCGCCGCCGGTAATCGTGCCGATGTCGGGCTGGTTGAAATACTCGATCCCGGACGGCGATCCGCTGGCGCCGGGCACGGTACCGATGACGAGGAAGTTCTTCACGCGGGAGCGGTAGAGATCGAGCTTGGCCGACACGGTGGGGCTGATCTGGTACTCGCCGCCGAGGTCGAGGTTCTGGATCTCCTCCGGCCGGAGCGTTGGGTTGGGCGCGAAGACAGCCAGCGCGCGCGGAGGCGGCGCGCCGTTCGCGTTGCTGAGGGTGAGAAACCAGCTCGACTGGTAGAGCTCGGAGAAGTTCGGGAAGCGGAAGGCGGTGCTGTAGCCGGCCCGCAGGACGAGCCGGTCGGAGGGCGTGTAAACCGCCGAGAGGCGCGGCGAGGTCTTCTCGCGAAAGAGGCTGGTGCTTCCGTCGTAACGAAGTCCGGCCACGACGCGGAGGCGGTCCTTCAGCAGCGAGACCTGGTCCTGCGCGTAGACGGCGAGCTTGTTGTAGCCGGTGACGGCGCTGGCGGCCGCGGAGAGCTCCTGCACTTCGTCGGCGCGGTCGAGGCGCCGGCCTTCCACGCCCACGAGGATGTCGTGGCCCTTGATCATGTGCAGGCCCATGCGGAAGTCGCCGATGAGCTGGTAGCCGTGATCGGCGGTCTTGCCGAATGCCGGCTGCTGCTGCGCGGCGTGGCAGCCCGCGCAGTGCATGCCGTCGCGGTGCGACCAGGAGAGATCGCTGCTGAACGACACCGGCTCGTTCTTCCGCTCGTGCGTGTACTTCAGCGAGGCGATGTCCAGCGTCTGGTTCAACTGGTGCGCCGAGGCGAACTGGCTGCCGGCCGGAAACACGGGGGGCTCGAAGGCATCGACGAAGCCGTCGAGCTTGTCGGAGTGCCGGTAGTACGAGAACTGCCAGTCCTGATGCCCGCCCTTGACGAAGAGGTCGCTGGCCCGGAACCGCGAGTGATCGTCCGCCCAGAAGACGATGGGGAACTCGGTCTGTTGCAATCGCGCGGAGATCAGCAGCGACGAGTTGCGGAGGCGGTTGCCGTAGATGGCCGAGGCCAGCCGCGTGTTCGTGCCGCCGCCGTAGAGCTCCACCGCCCCGCCGGCGATGTCGTCGGCATTCAGCGTGACGATGTTGAGCACGCCCCAGTACGCGTTCTCGCCGTACAGCGCCGACCCCGGACCCTTCACAATCTCGATGCGCTTGATGAGCTGCACCGGGAAGAGGTCGTAGGCGGGGCTGAGCGGCAGGCCGCCCGTGTCGCCGGAGTTGGTGGGCACGCCGTCGATGAGCAGGAGCAGGCGGTTGGGACGCGGGCTCTCGCCGAAGCCGCGAATGTCGATGGTCGGGCCCATCGGGTTCCAGCGGACGTTGACGCCCGACACGAGGCGAAGGAGGTCGGGCACCGTCTTCGCCCCCGACTCCCGGATCTGCTTGGCCGTGATGACCGTGACGGCGCTCGGCGCCTTCGAGAGCGGAATCTCCGTCTTCGTCGCCGCTTCGACCTTTGGTTGCTCCTCGCCGAAGAGCGTCACCTCGCCGATGGTCTTGGGCGGCGGCGCGATGGCCTCCGCGCCCGCCGCGGCAAGAGCGCCCGCGAGGGGCAGGGACATCAGAAGCAGCCGCAGGGCGGCCCGGAAAGCAGACGCAGTTCGCAACATCGGATTCCTCACTCGTTGACCGTGGCGATGACGGGGACTCAGGCGGGCTGGTGCGCAAGTGTAGAGATCGCCGACGCGCAGGACAAGTGAAACTCGACTACGCAGCCGCTGCGGGCGCGGCCTTGCGCTTGGCCAATCCGACATAACCCCACGGCACGTCCGCGAGCGAGCCGGCCGCCGCCCAACTGACCGCGGCCAGCACCGCGGAGACCAGCATCGCCGTCCATCCGAGGCGCTTCATCGGTGAGGTGAAGAGCGGCGGAACCCAGATCAGGAGCGTGAAGAGGCTGATCATGACCGCTTCCAGCGTCACGGCGAGACGGGGAAAGATGGCGAAGAGGAGACCGAGGCCGGCAGCGATATGCGCGGCGCCGGTGAGGTACGTCAGACCCAGCGGGCAAGGCAGCCACGACTGAACCATCGAAGCTGTGAACCGGCTGTACGCGAAATGGGAGAGGCCGAGGATGGGCAGACAGAGTCCGAACAGGAAACGGGCCACGCGCACGCTGCGGTCATCGGCTCGCGCCGAAATCGAGGCAAACAGCATCCACGCGCCGGTGAGGAGCATCAGCGTCTCGCTGACGCCGAGCCACATGCTCACGTCGGCCGGCCTGGTCAGGACGCGCGGCACACGCAGGAGCAGCAGCCAGACCAGCACGTTGACGTTGAGAAGGAGCGTGGCCGCCGTCGCCGTGCGCTTGATCAGCATCCCGATGCCGCCCGCAAGCAGCATCACGCCCGACGCATAGGCGAGAAGCGTTCGTCCCGGGACCCACGCCGGGACCGGCTGCCAGTTCAGGGCGAAGTCGCCGGAGAGAAGGCTGAGCAGTCCGAGCCCGGCAAAACCGACGGCGAATGCAACGTAGCCGATCTTCGTGGCGCGCATGAAGGGCGATTGTTTTTTCACGGTGCGTACGGGTCAATGACCAGTTCGCGGAAAGCCGATCCGGCCACTTGAAGTGGTATCTTCGAATCGTCCTGATGGGATCAAGACCAGGTAGCCACCGAGGCGGCGTTCCGGCCGCGCTGATGATCCGGATCGAGCCCCGCGCCCGGGAAGGATTGCAGCTACAGGTCTACAACGCCGTGCGGGGTGCGATCCTCGATGGCACTCTCGTTCCCGGCACACGCCTGCCGTCGTCGCGGGCGCTGGCCGACGATCTGCGCGTCTCGCGGACGACGACCTTGCTGGCCTACGAGCAGTTGCTGGCCGAGGGGTATCTCGCAGCGCGCCGCGGTTCCGGCACCTTCGTCACGGACGAGATCCCCGATGCTCTCCCCCATCGCCCGTCCGCGCGGGTGATCCACACGAAACATCCGCAACTCTCACGGCGCGGTGCCGCGCTCGCCGCGCTCCCCAGCCCGGCCCGCCGAGTTGCCGGACCGGCGAAGCCCTTCCGCCTCGGCGTCCCGGCCCTGGATCTCTTTCCTCAGCGCATCTGGTCGCAGCTCGTCACCCGGCGTCTCCGATCGACCACCATCCGGCAGCTCGATTACGGCGATTCGGCTGGCTTCCCGAGCCTGCGAACAGCCATCGCCGAGCACGTGCAGGCCGCGCGCGGGACGCGGTGCAGCGCGGACCAGGTCATCATCGTGGCCGGTGCCCAGCGCGGCCTGGAGATGGTCTGCACGGCGCTCCTCGATCCCGGGGATCGCGTCTGGCTCGAAGAGCCCGGCTACACGGGCGCCCGGAGTGCGCTGCTGGCCGCCGGCGCGCGCATCGTTCCCGTCCGCGTGGACAGCGACGGCCTCGATGTGGCCGCGGCCATGCGGCGCGCGCCGGGCGCGCGCATGGCCTACGTCACGCCGTCGAATCAATTCCCGCTCGGCGTTCCCATGAGCCTCGTGCGGCGACTGTCGCTCCTGCAGTGGGCCAGCGACGCCGGGGCCTGGGTCCTCGAGGACGACTACGACAGCGAGTTCCGCTACGACACGCGGCCGTTCCCTTGCCTGCACGGCCTCGACGCCGACGGGCGCGTGATCTATGTCGGGACGTTCGCCAAGTCGCTCTTCCCCGCCCTGCGCCTCGGCTTCGTCATCGTGCCTGCCGACCTTCACGGCCGGTTCGTGGCCGTGCGCCGCACCACGGACGTTCACCCCCCGCTGCTCGAACAGATGGCGCTCGCGGATTTCATCGGCGAAGGCCACTACGCGCGGCATCTCCGCCGCATGCGAACGGTGTATCGCGAACGCGTCGAAGCCCTCGTGGACGCGGCCGAACGGTCCTGCGCCGGAGCGCTCCGCCTTCGGCCGGTCCAGACCGGGCTGCACGCCGTGGCCGATCTGCACGGCGTCGACGAAGAGCGCGTCTACGAGGAGGCGCGGGACCGCAGCATCGAAGTGGCGCCCCTCGGCACGTACTTCCTCGGGCGCCCCACGATGAACGGCCTGCTCCTGGGCTTCGCCTCGACGCGCCCGGACGTCCTTCGCCGCGGCATGGAACGCCTCGCCGCAGCCATCGAGAGCGCACGCCGGCCGGCCGCGCGGCGGCCTCCCGAAAGCACGCACCGAAGCCGGCGTTCGTGAGGATCCGCGATTTTGACGGACAGGATTGTCCGTCCTCCACACATCTCACCAGCTACTTCGTCGCCGGCCCCTTTCGCGTCATCCGCAACTCGATCATGAGCTTCTCCGTGCCGTCGTCCTGGATGGGGAAGTGGCGGTGCAGCAGAACGCGGCCGTTGTCTTCGAGGTGCGCGCGGGCCACGGTCTTCCGGCCCGGACGGTCCGGGTCGAGCGACGTCGCGTAGAGCACGATCTCCTTGCCGTCGAACGTTCCGTCACTCTGGCGGATGGAGAACATCACCTGGCGGGAGTCGTACCAGAAGGTCGTGAACTTGTTCGTCTTGGCGTCGAAGCCGGAGATCCCTACGCCGGTGCTCTTGCCGCCGTGCTCGTCGTAGAAGGTGAAGTCCGATTCCAGGAAGCGTCCGTCCTGGACCATCTGCTGGTGGCACTCGCCGCGCGTGTGCACCGGGTCTCCCTTGGCGGGGAAGAACGTCTTCGCCACGTCCCACTCGCCGGCAAACTGGGAGAGCAGTGCCTGTCCGGCCCCCGGCCCGGTGCGCGGCTCGTACGATGCCTGCGCTTCGCGGGGAGCCTGCGGAGGCGGGGCGGCCTTCTTCGGTTCCGTTTGCGCGAGGATGAAGGTTCCGCACACCGCGAGCACTACGAGCATCGTGGCCAGTCTTGCTTTCATGTATCGACGCCTCCCTGAAATCGGCGGTCATCCTAGCGCGGCCCGCCGCTGTCGTGCGCTGCATGGAAAGGGAGCAGGGCTCAACACGCCTGACCGGCCGGTACTGGAACGTCGCCAACGTGGCGTCTCACCTCTCCCTCTTCCGCGGGTTCACCAGCTCGAACTGCGCGTGCTTCGCTTCGAGAACCTTGCCGTCGAAGTCGAGGAAGATGCGGCCGGACGTCGTGGCCACGGCGATGTCGCGATTGCCGTCGTTGTCGTAATCGACGATCTGCAGGCCTTCGATCTTCTGCGGCGCGAGCACGCAGCCGTACCAGAGCTGGCTGCCGAAGTGCAGGTTCCCGCGATATGGCGGGGCCTCGCCGCCGACCCGCTTCGGGTCGAGCATGACCACGATGCTGACCACGCCGTCGGTGCTGATGACGGACTGCAGCTCGCGGTTGATTCCCGTGGCCACGATCTTCGGCGCGGTACGGGCCGTGCGCGTCCCGACCATGACGTGGTCAAGACGTCCGGGGTGCCAGTAGCCGGAGCGGACGTTGCCGTCACCGTCGAGGATGGTGAGGCGGGAGACCCGGTCGTGGCCGTCGCCGGAGAGGGCCACGATCTGCTTCGCGCCGTTGCGGAACAGGTTGCCCACTTCGAACGTGCGCACCGTCAACGGGCCGGCAGCGTCGCCGTAGTTCGGCGGCGCGTTCGTGTCGGCCGTCCACAGGCGCTGGCCGGACGCGGCGAAGGCGGCGATGCGGCTGCCCGCGGCGGCCACCGCTTCGTTGGCACCGTCGCCGTCGAGATCGGCGACGGTCGCTTTCACGATCCTGCCGTCCATGTGCGAAGTCCAAAGGAGGCGGCCGTCGGCGCTGAAGGCGTGCAGCGACACGTCCTCGGTGCTCACGCGAGCGACCGAGGGAAGGGGCCCTTCGCCAGGCCGGCGCGGCGGAGCGCAGACGGCCAGGGGCATCTCGCTCGTATCTCCGTCCATGCTCACCTGGATGGCGTCGGTGCCGGCGGCATCGGCCGGGTGGTGCGTCCGAAGCCAGGAGCGGACATGCTCCCGCACGTAGCTGCTCAACGCACCTGCGGTGACCAGTCCGTGCTCGTTGCGATCGGCCTTGCAGCGGAGGCCGGCCAGCACCTTGGCCGTGAAGACACCGTTCTTCGACACATCGTCGTCATAGGCCACCTTGCCGGCGGCGGCGGCATAGAAGACGACCTGGCCGTCGACGTTCGTCATGTCGCGGATCAGCGGGGCGCCGGAGGCAAGCCGCGAACCGCCGGCCCGGGTGGCCGCGTTGACGCGCTCGCGGCAGGCGTCGAGCAGTACCAGCGACCGCCGCGCGTTCGAGGCGGCGATGACGTCGAGGATCTTCGTCGTCGGCAGCGCGCTCTGCGGATCGCCCAGCAGCGACGACTCCGCCAGCACGAAGGGCATCCCTTCGCTGCTGAAGCCGTGCGTGGCAAAGGAGACGATGAAGATTCCGTCGCGGCCGACGCTCTCGGCCTGCTTCTTCAGGAACGTAAAGATGTCTGCGCTGGTTGCCTCGCCCACGACGGCCCCCGCCGCCCGCAACTGCTGCAGGTGCTCCTTCGTCCTGCGCTTGTGCGGCTCGCCGGAGAGGGCCAGGACCACATGCCGCGGCCGGAGCAGCGTCGTCTTCGGCTCGAGGGCGAACGCGTACGCCAGGTCCACGGCATCGTCGACCGCAAAGGGCACCTCGGCCACGTTCGGATCGCGGAACAGGCGCACGCCGACGAAGAGCGCCGCCGACTGTTCGGCATCGAAAGGCAGCCGGCCCGCACGCTCGACCGAAGGCAGCGGCCGTGCCGAGCGGCGGTCCCCGCTGCGCGGGGAGGATGGACCGCATGCCACGATGGCCACGAAGGCGATCGCGGCACCAGTGCAGAGAGCGCCCTGACGGACGGAGAGCATCCCTTTCATCCTTCGTGGCAGGCGGGAACCGATAGCGGCCTCCTCACGCGAGCCGCGACGACTGACGTGCCCCGACAGACGGCGCGGGATCGGCGAGGAGGCCGTGTAAGTCAGACACCACGGCGCGGTTTTGGTGGCGCCACGGACTCGAAGACGAAGCGCTCGATCGACCAGAACGGAGGCGTGACCAGGGCCGCGCCCCGCGAGCCGGTCACCATCTCCCGCAGGAGGCGCTCGAGCGGCGTCAGCACCCGCGGCTCGCGGCTGCGCACCCCTTCCGAATCGAGGATCCATGGATTCGGCAGAGGCTCGTCCGTCGAGAGGAGGACGTACGTGTCGATTCCGTACGGCGGGCTGATCTCGAACGGCGCATCGAGCGCGATCTCCGGCGGCGGCGGATCATTCAGCGGGAAGCGGTTCTCGACCGAGCCGCTCCGCGGGTAGAGCAGAACGCTCCGGCCGAAACTGTCGATGACGAAGACATAGATGTAGCGCGGCGGGAGATGCGCAGGCCGGAACGCCGACCCGGCGCGCAGCACGAGCGTGTATTGCTCGCCGCCGGTGAGGACGCCGCTCCGCGGCAGCATTTCATCCCGAGTGCGCCGCAGGTCGAGGTGATACGGAAAGTGCCCCTCGGGCGGTGACTCGAGAAGCTGCCAGTCGTGGATGGCCCGCAGGCGCAGCGCGGCCCCGCGCAGAGACTCCGCGGCCGATTCGGAGCGCGCCGCAATCCAGTCCGAGCGCAGCGGCATCGCGCTCCTGCGGCGATCGGTTCCCTTCATGGCCGGACGCAGCCAGGCATACGCGAGCCGCCCCGCCACGTAGCGGCCGGCGAGGATGTAGTCGGCATCCTCGGCGCGCCGAACGGGGGCGATCTCCTCATGGGCAGTGTGCATGCCGAGGTCGAGGGCGCGGATCAACTCGGCCGGCGCGGGAAGCTGCGCGAACAGCGCCGATCCGGTTGGCAGCCCGTCGATGGCATCGAGTGCGGCCGCATCGTTCGCCAGCGGCACACGGCTGCCGTCGCCGGCCAGCAGCGCCCATCCTGCTCCCTCCCACCGAAGGACGTGCGACGGTGTGACGTCGAGCGGATTCGTCACCCAGTGCAGCGAACGGCCTGCGGCGCGCGCGGCCATGGCCCGGCCGGGGGCCTCGATGTCCGCGGCGGAGCGGGCCACTTCCGGCATCCAGACGCGCAACGGGTTGGGCGGCGGCGCGGTCCAGCCGGCGGCTTCGACGAGCGTGCCGGGCTGGATCGGGGCGGGCGTTGTAACGCGCGCCTCGCTCCGCCCCAGGCCGTCGATGGCCGTGATCGTCAGCCGGACGCCCGGGGCATTGACGACATGCAGCTCGTTGCCTGCTGCCAGGCCGTTGGCCCAACCACCCTGCAACACGACCGTTCCGTTGGCGCGGACTTTCGAGACGGCCACGATCGTGCGCGGCTCGCCGCGGCTGGCGTGTGTGCCGAGAAACGGGCGAAGGCGGACGTCGCTCGTGCCGGCGATGACCGGCTCCTGGAAGGGCGTCTCGGCGCGCATGCGCGCCTGGGCCCGGAGGAACGTCGTCAGGACCGGCTCGCCGGGCGCGGCGTCGCGCAGTGCGCGCATCCAGGCCCAGGAGAATGTGCCGTGCATCGTTCCCTGCGGGTCGTGCGTCTCCCACGCCTGCGCGAAATCCTGCGACGCGGTGAGGACGAGCGCGCCGCGGTTCTCCGGGCGAGGCACTCCGCGGACGGCGTCGGCCACGTCGCGCAGGTCGGGCTTGATGCCGCGCGGGCGCGCGCCGGTCGGAAGCCCGCGCGCGCCGGAGCCGCTGTGGCAGTTGTCGAGCATCACCGTCAGGTGCGCGCCGCGATCGAGGATGCGGTTGAACAGACGGCGCAGCTCCTTGTCGCGAATGTCCGGGGCGCCGCGGCGCGAGTCGGCCGGGACGATCGACTCGTCGAAGCCGTCCGGCTCGTCTGACAGCGAATTGCGCACCTGCGAGCCGTGGCCGGCGAAGTAGAAGAAGACCACGTCGTCGCGCGAGGCGCGATCGGCGAGTTGTTCGAGGGCGCGAAGCATCGCCGCGCGGGTGGCGTCCTGCTCCGTCAGCGTCACGACGTCGCTCGAGGAGAAGCCGTAGAGGAGGGTGAGCAGGTCGGCGAAGGCGCGGGCGTCGCCGGCCGCGCCGCTGAGGTCCGGCCAGTCGAGGCGGCCCAGCGGCGTATGCGCGTCGGGCGGCGAGGCGAGGTGCGACGCGCTGTAGTCGTTGATCCCGACCAGCAGTGCGTGCCGCCCCTCCCCGTGCAGCTCCGTGGCGAAGAGGAGCGCGGCCGCGGCGGCGCAAAGGCGAAAGGTCAGCGGCATGGCTGTAGCGACTCCGCCTCGTTCGGCGTGAGGCCGTAGGCCCACTGCCGGCCGGAGGCATCCCGGTACGTCACGCCGCGGAAGGAGCGGTCGCGCACGAACCGGTCCACGCCGCCGCCGTAGACCTCGTAGGCGCCAGCGCCGTAGTGCATCGCCTCCACCATCGACTCGTCGAGGATGATCGACACGTCGACGGACAGCACGTCGCAGTCGCTGCCCGCGGCGACGGCCCGGACCTTCCAGGCAGCCAGCCGCGAATGCGCGAAGCGGTCGTTGAAGTCGTGCGCGGCGGCGATGTGATGCGCGGTATCGGGTGCCGCGCTGTGCGGCCTTGGCTGGCCCGGCGACCGGTTCGTGTCGCACCCGGCAGCGGCCAGCAGCAGGAGGATGAGAGAGAGAGAACGCTGAGACATTACGGCTCCTCAGATCAGAGAGAGAATGAGAAAAACGGTCCGCCGCCGGAATGGCGGCGGACCATGCCTTGGGTGAGTGTCAGAAGCCGCCGGGCGGGCAGAGGATGCGGTCGTACGCCGTCCGGCCGATGTTCAGGCGGATGGCGGTGAGCAGATCCGAGCCCAGTGTGCCCGACGGATGGATCGAGCTCCACGAGACCGTCGAGTACGACGGCGCATCGGGGGCCGGTCCGATGAAGGGCACCAGCCGCGTGTTCGTGGCCGGAGGCGACTCCACGAGGTTGTAGAAGGCCTCGAAGTGCTTCCCGGCCTCCGGCGTGCCGTCGTTCGCCGTCGCCGGCGGCACGAACGGTGGAAGGTTCAGCACGGCCACTTCGACCTTGCCGTTCTCGTCCGGCGTCAGGGTCATGCTGCGGCCTTCGCCGCTGTCGTCGACGATCTCGATGCTGTCACCGGAGACCTGGATGTCGGCCCCGATCCACGTGGCGATGGCCTGCGAGTACGACGACACGTCGCCGGTCTCGTCCAGCCGCTCGAAGTGCACGGGCGTGACGTTGCTGCCGGCACGCGCGACGGAGTAAGTGAAGACGCTGCCGCTGCGCAGGTGCAGCTTGGCCACGACGGTGGCGTTCGGAACGGCGGCACTCACCGCCGACGAGTCCAGCGTGCAGGTGGGGCAGACCTGGTTCATGTCGGCCAGCCAACTGATGTCGGACCGCTCGGACGACGAGGTGGGGATGATGGCCGGGACGCCGCCGGACACGGGCCGCGTGTTGTCGACGAAGGCCAGGCTGGGAAGGTCGGGATCGCTCACGCTGCCCTTCTGGATGGAGAGGTTGGAGCCGGTCAGGTCCCAGGCCCCGCCGCCGGAGACCGCGGCTTCGAGGGAATCGACCGCCGTGGCCGAGGACTGATCGGCGAAGACGAACTGGGCGATGTCGGAGTCGCTGGTGGGGCAGGTGCCCGTACAGCCGCCGCCGCGCGCCAGGAGCAGTGGTTTGTGTGCGGAGAGGACGCTGCCGTCGGAGATGTGCTGGTGGTTGGCGTTGAGGAGGAGGATGGTCAGCTCATGGCCGCTGTCGGTACGGACGAAGGCGATGAGCCCGGTAAACAGAATTCGCAACAGGAAACTACTCACGGTGGTTCTCCTTTGATCTCCCGCGGGGGATCGCCGAACGGTGACGACGCATTGCCGATCAGTTCGAAGGGCGCCCATGCGAGTACCGACGCGAGGCCGGCATTTGGACTGTGGAGCAGGTGCAGTTGTGCTTCTCGTAGTGCAATGGCTGCATTGCTGCCCTTTCGATAATCACGATGAAAGGACACGAGCAACTGCGTGGCGGTGGCGTCGTCGACGTCCCAGAGACTGCCGATGACGGCCGGAATCCCGGCTCCAATGAGCGGCCTCACCAGTGGAGCGACACCTTCAGGTCCCACAGGCAGCCCTCCCGCGCTGCTGCACGTGGAGAGGATGGCCAACCGGGCGTGGTCGGCGCGCAAGTTCCTGACCAATGTCGCGGCGTCGAGCATGCCCGAATCGTGTTGCGACGGCGCCAGGAGCAATAGCGAACGGAACGGTTCCGGCTCATTGGCCACGGCATGTCCGGCAAAGTGCAGCACGTCGCACTGCCCGGCCTCGGTCAGAAACCGTGGCACTGTGGCGAATTCGTCCCGTAGCACCTTCGCCCGCGGCTCATAGATCGAGGCAATGGCGTCGGACTCGCGCTTCGCTCCCTCCAGCCGCGCCAGTCCCTGGGCGAAGGGCAGGCTGGGATCGTAGGCCGGGTCGCGCACCAGCAGCACCGACGGATACTTTTGCCGCGGCAGTGCCCGGTCGCGCAGGAGCGAATAGACGTAGAGCGTGGCGCTTCCGGCCGTGGAGACGGTCGCGTCTTCAATGAGGTAGCGGCCCGTCTCCGGGTTGCGCAATGCCGCGAAGGGAATGCCGTGCAATGCTCCGTCCGGGATGATGACCAGATGCGGCAGCGCTCCGCCGCCGGTGCTCCGTTGGCGGTTCAGTTGGCGGATGACGCTCAATGGCCGCGCGAACAGCTCGTGGGACGGCGCCAGCAGCGCGGCCTGCAGGTCGTTCCCATTCCGCGTGCGTGCCGCGCGTTGCAGGCGCATGGTCCAGCGCTCGATCTGGGGAGCGCGCACGTCCTGCTGCAAGAGCTCGAACGTGTCGTGCGAAATGATCCACGTGCACGTGCGGTCGGCCAGAAGGGAGAACTCGATGAGGAACGTGCCGGCCGGCAGCGCTCTCTGGATTTCGGCTAGTGCGAGCGGCTCGCCGTTCGTCAGACCGCGAAAGGCCGGCGGCACGACATTGGTCCGTAATACCAGGTTCAGCGGCTCCAGTCCCCGCGCGCGCTCGGCATAAGAGAGCGCCTCTTCCCATTGATGATTGCCGGCGAATTGGCTGATCAGCAGCCGATACGTGTCTTGAAACCGGCTGAAATACGAGCTCCATACGCCTTCCGCCTCCCCCCGCCGCCGGCGCTCCAGGATCAGCACTTCCTCCGCGCGCAGCTCGGTAATGGCGGCCTGAAGGTCGGCTTGCTCCGCGGCTGTCCGGCCGACCAGGCGCTGGGCCTCGGCACGCTGGGCGAGCAGGCTGGCCCGGAACGTCCGGTAGGAATCGTTCGCCACGAGGGCGATGGCGCGCGTGAATGCCGCGGCGGCCTGTTCCGGATTGACCCGCAGCAGTTCCTGTCCCTTGACCTCTTCGATGCGCGCCTGCACGGCGTCGCGGATCGTGCGGCTTCTCTCCTTGTTCGTGGCGTCGGTCACCCGGCGAATGGCCTCATTGAGATCCGCCTCGGCGTCTCCATAGCGATCGAGATTGAGCTCGATCCTGGCCCGCTCGCGAAAGGCCACGGAGAGGTTCTTCTGCAGGCGCTCCAGCTCCTCCACGCGCTCCGGCGGCGTGGCCAGCAGCCGGCTGCGGATGACGGCGATGCCCGCGTTCTGGTACCGGAGCGCGATCTCAGGGTGACCGAGGGCGAGGACGGTGGCCGCAGTGTCGCCGAGGACCGTATGTCGGGCCTGCGCGTCCACGAGCTCCGGCAGGCGGCGGGTCATCTGCAGCGCCTCACGCCAGGAGAGCTCGTTCTGCCCGACGGCCCGGTAATTGCCGATCCACTGCAGGCGCGTCGCCGTGGCCGCTTCCGTGTCGCCGAGGGCGGCGTATTCCTTCAATGCCTTTTCCAGCTCGGCGAACGACTCCACATAGCGGCTCTGCCAGAAGAGAAAATAGGCGCGGTTGGCGTCCATACGCGCGACGAGGTGTGCATAGCCGTGTGCGCGCGCGCGAGCTTCGAGCGCATCCAGCGCCGACAATGCCTCCCCTTCCCGCCCGGCGACGAAGGAAATGGCCACGGCACGGCCCAGGCCGGCGGGGAGCGCCAGCGGGCTGCCGCCCGTCTCCAGCAGCCCCTTGGCCTTCTCATAGTTGGAAGCCGCGGCATCCGGCTTGATCGCGCGATCGACGAGGCGCGCGTCGCGGAAGGCGAGCAATCCCTGCTTCAATGCCTCGCGTTTCGCCGGAGAATCCGTCTCCAGCGAATTGACGGCATCGACCGGAAAGCGATTGCCGGTGAGGCGGGCCAGCTCGCCCGCGAGGATCTGCGCCTCATCGAGATTCTCCGCGTCCGCGGCCGCCGCCCAGCGGGGCAACAGGACGTCTTCCAGTTCGTGCTGGGCTTCGACGGGAAACGGCGCAATGAGGCGCGCCACAGTATTGCGGTCGTGCGCCGCCAGTGCGGCCGGCAATTGCGCGTGATTGGCGGCCCATTGTGCGCCGGCATCGGGAACGTCCTTCAATCGATCGGCGTGCGCTTTCGCTTCCGCGGCCCACGGCCCGCGCTCGGCATTGCGGACCTCTTCCCACGCGGCGATGGCCTCGGTGCGCAGTCCGGCTGCCTCGAGCGTCAGGGCGCGATTGAAGCGCGCCTCGATCAGGCCCGGCGCCCGGGCCACGGCATGGTCGGCGGCGTCGAGAGCCGAGAGGAGATCCGAGGCGTGATCGCCGGCCTGGGCGCGCGCGTAATACGCCGCCGCGAGATCGCTGCCGGCGGCCGGATCGGCGCGCGCGAACCGCTCCAGCGCCGTAATTGCGTCGTCAATGCACGCCGGCCGCTCCACCAGCAGCCGCACCGCCTCTTCGTGCGTGCTGAGAATGTCGTCACAGATGGCCTTTGCCGCAGGTGCCGGGCGCGCCGTGCCGCATGCGGCGTCCTCGACAATGCGGCCTGGGGCAAGCGAGAGCCGGCAGGGCTGCCACTTCGTTGCTCCCATCAGCCGCGGCTGCAGCGGCCGGAGCCACCCTTGCCGATGTTTCGTGTCTTCCTGATGTGAGCAGCCGATGACGAGCGCACAGAAGAAGACGGCGACGAAACCATTGGATCGCATTCCTTCACTAAGATACGCGTTTCACAAGCGCGGGATTGCGCGATGAACGGCAGAGACGGCGGCGACGCCCGCTTCGAGACGATCTTCCGGCGGTACTACGCGCGGGTATGGCGCTACTTCCGCGCCTGCCGCGTCGCCGACGATGAAGCCCACGACCTGGCCCAGGACGCCTTCAAGCGCCTCTTCGAGCGGATCGGTCAGATTCGCAATGAGAACGAGTGGCCGTTCCTGCAATCCGTGGCCCGCACCGTCTTTCTCAACTGGCTGCGGGCGCAGAAGACGCAGAAACGGGGCAGCGCGAAGACGGTCGACCTCGACGATCCCGAGCTCGCCGCGAAGATGCCCATCGCCGAGCAGCCTGACTATGCAACCCGGCAGCAGGACGCTGTGCGCAGCCGGCAGTTGCGGGAGGCGATCGAGGCGCTGCCGAACGGCCAGAGGCAGTGCATGGAGCTGTGGCTCGACGAGCTGTCTTACGAAGAAATCAGCGCCGGGCTGCGCATCACCCTCGATGCCGTCAAGTCGAGGATCCGCGATGCGCGGAAAGCCCTCAGCGCCCGGCTGGGAGAAACGCTCCCGGAGGAAGAACCATGATCACGAAATCGGAGTTGCAGGTTGCACATGAGGCCATGCGCGCCGCGCGCGGCGACACCGCGCCGCCGTCGTTGCAGGACTTCCTGGCCTATGCCGAGGGCGATTTGCCCGAAGCGGATGCCGCTCGCGTGCGCGAGCTGCTCGTGGCCCATCCCGACCTGCTGCGTGCCGCGACGATGCCCTTCCCTTCCGGCGACGCCGCGCCCGGCGAAGACGGCTATCTCTCCGAGCACGAAGTGGCCCGGCAGTGGAAGTCGTTCCAGCGCAGCATTGGAGCCGCGCCCGCGGATCGATCCTCAAGTCTCTGGCGCGCCACCGCCGCACTCGCCGCCGCGCTGGCCGTCATCCTCGGCGTCCTGCTCTGGCAGTCGGCCGCCAACGAGCGGCGCCTGACCCGGCAACTGACCGAGCCCCGCGTCGCCGGCTACCAGCTCCTGCTTCCCGACGGCCAGCGCGGTCCCGGCAACGCCCCCACGCTCACACCCACGGGCGACTCGTACCTGCTCGCCGCGGCCATCATCGGCGCCACGCCTTTCGATCGCTACCGCCTCGAGCTCGTCGACCTCACCACCCACCGGACCCTCTGGCGCCGCGACGACCTGGCCCGCCCCGACAGCGACACCTTCGCCATCCTCCTCCCCCGCGAGACCTTCCACCCCGGCCCGTTCCAGGTCGTCCTTTACGGCGTCAACGGAACGCTGGCGGAGAAGCTGGCGACGTATACGGTGGTGGCGCCCGGCGGCCCGCCCGTCCCGAACCCCTGAGGCGGGCCCCCGATCTTCAGACCTTTGAGGAGCCAACGACACGGCCAACTTCGCGGCGATTCGCGCCGGCGGCAAGGAGTGACCGAACAAGCAGATCCACACTCACCGTGGGATCAGCGGACTCCATCTTGGCAACGCGTGATTGGCTGGATCCAACGCGCCTTGCAAACTCCGCCTGCGTCCAGCGATGCTCCTCGCGGTACTGGCGCAGCTTACGTGCGAGAGCGAGTTTGATCTCCACAAATTCAGATTCGCTGTCCGTCAGGCCCAGGAACTCGCGCGCATCGCCGACCCTCCACCCGGCCTTCTCGAGCATCTTTCGTTTTTCAGTTTTCATGTATCTCTCGGATCGAATTCAAGTAGAAGCGGAGACGCTTCGTAACTGTTTCAACCACCTGCCTGGGCAGAGTTCGCGTCTTCTTCGAGAACACTTCAAGAATCACTACCGCGTCCTGGGCAACGTGATAAACGATGCGCCATTCTGAGTTTCCGTCTGTGATACGAAGCTCGTGGCAGCCGGAACCGATGATCGGCAGGGGTCGTGAAGCTGGAAGACTTAGACTCTCGCCGTCCTGAAGTTTTCGCAGC
Source organism: uncultured Thermoanaerobaculia bacterium (assembly GCA_964650405.1). Taxonomy (GTDB): domain Bacteria; phylum Acidobacteriota; class Thermoanaerobaculia; order Gp7-AA8; family Gp7-AA8; genus CAZYTO01. Next base: position 16,355 of record CAZYTO010000040.1, read on the forward strand.
AAGAAGCCCGCCTCGATCCGCGCTGCATGCGAGAACGGCGGGCTCTTGATCTCACCATGTAGCCAGACTAACGGCCTTACTGCCACGGCTCAAAACATAAGTCAGATCCGACATATTCGCAAGAGAGTCGGCAGCTAGCCAAGAACACCGCTCCTCTACTGTTTCGCGCCTTTCGCCCGCTCTCGCGCCACCCTCCATCGTTCCAGCCGTTCCTTCATCTCCGCTTCCGCGCCGATGTTCTTCGGCTCGTAGAAGCGGCGGTCGCGGAGCGACTCGGGGAGGCAGTCCATGGCCGCGGTCTGCTCCTCGAGGTCGTGGGCGTACTGGTAGCCGCGGCCGTAGCCGAGGTCCTTCATCAGGCGGGTGGGGGCATTGCGGATGTGCAGGGGGACGGGAGGATTGTCGCCCTGCCGCACTTCGTGGACGGCGTGGCCGTAGCCTTCGTACGCGGCATTCGACTTCGGCGCGGCGGCGAGATACGTGGCCAGTTGCGCCAGGGCCACGCCAGCCTCCGGCATACCTACGAAGTGCACCGTCTGCTGGACGGCGATGGCGAAGACCAGGGCCTGCGGATCGGCGTTCCCGATGTCCTCCGACGCGGCGCGCACCATGCGCCGGGCCAGGTACAGCGGGTCCTCTCCGCCTTCCAGCATCCGCACCAGCCAGTACAGCGCCGCGTCGGCGTCGCCGTTCCGGATCGACTTGTGCAGCGCGGAGATGAGGTTGTAGTGCTCCTCCCCCGACTTGTCGTACATCAGGGAGCGGCGCTGCAGGATCTGCTTCACGTTCTCCAGGTCGATGGGGTTGTCTTCCTGCCGCGCCGTCTCCACCACTAGTTGCAATGACGTCAGGGCCTGCCGTGCGTCGCCCGCCGACGTCGCGGCCATGAACTCCAGCGAATCGGGCGCCAGCGCGATGCCGAACTTCGCCACGGACGGATGCTCCACGGCCCGGCGCAGGATCGTCATCACCTGCTCCCGCTCCAGAGGCGGAATGACCACGACCTTCGAGCGCGAGAGGAGCGCCGAGTTCACCTCGAACGACGGGTTCTCCGTCGTCGCGCCGATGAGCACGATGTCGCCCGCCTCCACGTACGGCAGAAACGCATCCTGCTGGGCCTTGTTGAAGCGATGGATCTCGTCGATGAAGACGATCGTCTTCGAGCCGCGCGCGGCGCGCATCTTCCGCGCCTCCTCCATCAGCGTCTTGATGTCCTTGATCGAGCTGGACGTGGCCGAGAAGGTCACGAAGCGCGCCCGCGTCGTCCGGGCGATGATCCGGGCCAAGGTCGTCTTCCCCGAGCCCGGCGGGCCCCAGAAGATCATCGACGGGATGCGGTCCGTCTCGATGGCGTTGCGCAGGAAGCGCCCCTCGGCCAGCAGGTCCTCGAGGCCGACGATGTCTTCCAGCGACGACGGGCGGAGCCGCTCCGCCAGCGGCGCGTCAGCCGTGTTCTGCGCAGGCGCAGGAAACGAGTCGTCGCCGAAGAGAGAGCCGGTCATGGGTGGTCATGTTCCTTCCGACCCGATGCACAGCGCAGGCGCGCTGCACGTGAGAGAAGAAACGACGAGGGACGGGTCACGCGGAGACGCGGAGACCGCGGAGGTTTGCTTTTCTCCGCATCCTCCGCGCCTCCGCGTGATGGGTTTTCAACTCGTAAAACCCGCATAAACACTTGGAGTTTCCTGGACGCCGATGCCGCACTAGCAGAGCAGCGAAAAATCCAGGTTCCCCCCGCTCACCACCACCGCCACCCGCCGCCCCGGCTTGATGGCACCGGTGAGCAGCGCCGCGATGCCGAGGGCGCCGGTCGGCTCGATCACGAGCTTCGTCCGCGACATGGCGTACTTCACCGTTTCGAGCAGGACGTCGTCCTCCACGCTCACCACATCCTTCACCCGCTCCCGGATGACGGCGAAGTTCCGCTCCCCGATGGCCAGGGTCCGGGCGCCGTCGGCGATGGTCTTCGGCGGGTCGATGGTGACGATCCGGCCGCTGCGAAACGACTGCTCCCCGTCGTTGCCCGCCCGAGGCTCGACCCCGTAGACGTTCACTCCCGGCTTGACCGACGTGGCGGCGATGGACGTCCCGGAGAGCAGGCCGCCGCCGCCGAGCGGCGTAATGATCGTGTCGACCTCCGGCCACTCCTCGACGATCTCCAGCCCCACCGTCCCGGCGCCGGCCATGATCCGCTCGTCGTCGAACGGCGGGATGACGGAGGCGCCGCTCTTCGCGGCAAGCTCACGGGCCACGGTGTCGCGCGTGGCCGAGGTGACCCCGGCGGTGACGACCTCCGCGCCGTAAGCCTTTGTGGCGTCAACCTTTGCAGCCACGGAGTTCTCCGGCATGACGATCGTGGCCTTCATGCCGAGGAGCCTGGCGGCCAGGGCCACACCCTGGGCGTGATTGCCGGAGGAAAAGGCCACGACGCCGCTGCGGCGCTCCGCCTCCGAAAGCTGGAGCAGTGCGTTCATCGCGCCGCGGATCTTGAAGGAGCCGGCGCGCTGCAGGTTTTCGCACTTCAGGCGTACTTCCGACCCCACACGTTCCGAAATCGAGTGGGAGGCGACGAGTGGCGTCCGGTGTACGTATGAGTGGATGCGTGAGGCTGCGGAACGGACGTCTTCGACGCCCGGGAGAGCCCGGATATTTGAAGTTCCCACCGGCCGTAGTATAAACTCACGAAAACTAAAGTGGATCGGCTCCTGAAGCCGCACCATCTTGTGCTATGAGGCGCGACGCGCCAAGGTCATCTCGGGTTGGAGGTTGGGGATATGTGGAGATGGGTTACCCGCGGCCTGGTTCTCACTGTCTTTGCGCTTTTCACGTCGGCGCTCGCCGCGCAGACCGCTGAAATCATCGGTTCGGTCGACTCGCCCGATCCCGGGACGCCGCAGTTCGGCATGGTCCTGGTGAAGGGATGGGTGCTCGATCCCTCCTCGGTCTCGAAGGTCGAGCTCTACATCGACGACCAGTTCCAGCACAACCTCAACACGGGACTGCCGCGGGTCGACGTCGAGCTGGCCTATCCGAACTGGCCGGGGATCCAGAACATCGCGCCCGGGTTCCAGACCGGGTTCACCGCCAGCCGCTTCACCAACGGCCCGCACACGGTCTCGCTCAAGGTCTTCCTCGGCGACGGCCGGGTGGTGAACGATTTCGGCCGCCGCACCATCATCATCGACAACACCCTCAACCAGTCGCCGTTCGGCAGCCTCGACATCCCCGACCTCTCCGGCACGTTCAACGCCTCCGGCTCGTTCCCCGTCGTGGGCTGGGCCGCCGATACAGACGGCGTGGCCAAGGTGGACGTCTACATCGACGGCGGGATCATGCAGGCCGCGATCTACGGCGACGCCCGTCCCGACGTCGGCAACACGTTCCCGGACTTCCCGGCCGCCATCTTCAGCGGCTTCGTGGCCAACATCGACTCCACCCGCCTCCTGGACGGCGTGCACCTGCTGGAAGTGAAGGCCACCGACCGCCTCGGCCAGACGCGGGTCATCGGCACACGCCAGATCCAGGTCTTCAACTCCGAGTCCATCCTCCGCCCCTTCGGCACGATCGACTCGCCTCTGAAGAACGCCATCCTTTACGGAACGCAGTGCCTCACACCGCCGCTCGTCTCGCCGCCGGTGCGCGTGCAGGCGCACATCACGCCGGTCACCGGGTGGGCTCTCGACCTCGGTACGCGCAGCGACGAGGGCCGCGTGGCCTACCTGGAGCTGATGATCGACGGCGTGAAGTGGCTCTCCACGGACGACTGCGGCTTCCTCTTCGGCCAGTACGCGAACTGCTACGGCCTGCCGCGCTTCGACGTGGAGCGCTTCTACCCGAACTATCCCGATTCGCCGCGGTCCGGCTACCTCTTCACGCTGGACGTCGGGGCGCTCCTGGCCCTCGGCCAACAGGGCGTGCGGCCCGGCAACCACACCCTCAAGGTGCGCGTCGGTGACGCGGCCGGCACCTTCGCCGAGCTTCCCAGCCCGTCCGGCATCCCGGTCTTCTTCACCTGCGCCAACAACACCGAGTTCGCCTCGATCTTCGGCTTCATCGACTCGCCCACGTCCTACGACTACATCAAGGGCACCGTCACCTTCCAGGGATGGGCCCTCAGCGACGTCGCCCAGGTCACGGGCGTGGAGATCTCCATCGACGGCAACTTCATCGGCCCGGCCTCCATCGGCTGGCAGCGGCCTGACGTCCAGGCTCAGTACCCGTTCCTCTTCACCAGCCTGACCTCCGGCTGGCGCTTCACCATGGACACGACCAAGCTGTCCAACTCGCGCCACCGCCTCACCGTCCAGGCCACGACGAACAACGGTACGAAAGCGATCATCGGCTCGGTCGACTTCTATACCCAGAACCCCAACGCCACACCCTGACCCGGCCCTTTCGCGGCCTGAAGACGCCCGGCAATCGCCGGGCGTTTTCGTCTTGGATCGAGCATTGGCGTGCCGCGGTTTCCTTGTGGCGCTAAGCCGGTTCTGGTGATTCAGGCCAACGCCTTCAACCGTAGCCGCATCGCGACAATCCTCGTGGTCGTCATCACGACCAATGAGCGTCTGGCTGACCTGCCCGGCAACGTTGCCATCCCGCCGCGAGGCACGGGGCTCACGAAGCTCTCTGTTATCAACGTCTCGCAAGTCATCACCGCCGATCGCACCTTTCTCCGAGAACGCATCGGCCGCGTTTCGTCGGAGTTGAATCGGGCCTGAAGCTCGTCCTCGGTCTCACCTGACAGGCGCGCCCGCTCATACCCGCCGCAACCCCGTTACAATTGCCCTCATGCTGAGAAGAGCAGGTTTGTCTTTCCTGGCCATGACGGCCGGGTGGTTCTGGCCGTCCGTCCTCTACGTCGTCGGGGCGTGGATTACGCATTCCGGCGTGGAGTCGTCGTTGGCCCTCGCGTTCTGGACGGGCCTCTTCGTCTTCGCGGCATGGCTGCTCATCGCCCTGCCCATCGCCCTCTTCGTCTCGCCGGGCCACTTCCTCTTCCGCAAAGTCGCGCCCCTCTTCGGTGCCGTGATCGGCTTCGCGTCGATGTCGTGGACGCTCGCGGACGGCATCAACGGCTTATGGCTCGCCACATACGGACTGCTCGTCGGCGCCATCGCCGGCTTCGCCTATTCGTGGTTCCTCCGCGAGAAAACGCCCATCACGCAACCGGCGTGACATCGGGAATCGATCGGAGACACGCGAGGCAGACCCCAAAGCCACTCATGCCTCATGCCCCGCAAAACTCGGCACTCGGCACTCCGCACTCGGCACTCGTATTCAGAACAGCTTCAAGAACACGACGTTCGCCACGAACCCGCTCTGCTTGTTCCGGCCCACGGTCTTGCCGAGGTCGAGGCGCAGGAGCGTGCCCCACGGGCCGACCGTCTGTCCGCCCAGGCCGATGCCCTGGAACGGCTCGCGATGGTAGCCGGCCGTCGTGTCGTCGACGAGGGCGTGGTCATAGAACGCCTCCAGCCGGAACTGGTCGGAGAAGACGAACCCGTACGAGACGTGCCCGAGGATGCCCTTCTCCGCCCGCACCGAGCCTGACTCCACGCCGTGCACGCGCTGCGCGCCGAAGAAGCCCAGCTCGTACTTCGAGAAGCGGTCCAGGCGCTGGCCGTCCAGGTAGTTCACGTCGATGCTCAGGCGCTGGAACTTCGGCAGGTAGAAGGCCTTCCCCACCGACCCGCCGAAGTTCACGTACGTCTTCTGCTTCGGGTCGTACTCGGAGGCCATGCCCCACGGGTCCCACTTCGTGCGGCGGCTGTAGTTGTAGAAGCTGCTCACCACCCAGCCCCAGCGCGCGTAGGACGCATCCACCGAGGGGGAGAAGACGAACGTATCGCTCGGCACGACGAAGCCCGGCGCCGTCTTGTCGGCGCGCATGTACGTGTCGTGCTCCGTGGCGAAGTTGAGGTCCACCTTGCCGAACTGCAGGAACGGATGCCCCACGCGCGCCGTGAGGCGGAGGGGCAGCGCCTTCACCGCCTCCCCCTTCTGCTCCACGAAATTGCGGAACATGGAGTTGGTGAACGGCACGGCGATGCCGAAGAAGTCGGCCCCGATGTTGGTGCGGGTGTTGGCCACGTTCGGGTTCGTGGCACTGGCGGCCACGATGACGCCGGCGAAGAAGACGTTGGTCTGGATGCCGCGTCCGCCGAGGTTGAAGTTGAAGTAGTCGATGCCGCCGAGGGGGACGATCGGATAGTCGAGGCCCTTGTCGTGATGGATGCCGCCGAGGAGGAAGTGGCGTGACGTGTCGAAGCCTTCCTTCACCACGCGCTCGCCGCCCGGCGTCTTCTCCAGGTAGCGCAGCCCCTTCTGGGCCGTCTCCCGCACCATGCGCGCATCCGACTTCTCCGCATCGGCCAGCTTCGTCTCGTAGTCGGCCGGCTCGATGCGGAAGTTGCTGAACGTCGTCTCGCGCAGCACCGGGTTGGCCCGCCCGGCCGCCGAGATCACCTGCTGCGCGTTCACGGCCGCCGGCAGCCAGACGATCTCCCGCGGATCGCTCCTGGCCACGTCGGCAGGCGCCAGCGGCGCGTAGGTGCCCTTCGCGAACGGCACGAAGTCGACTCGCTCTTCGTTCGACAGCACCTCGCCGGTGAGGTTGAGCTGGATCATGGAGATGCGGATGCGGGCCCACGTCTTCGCGTCGATCCACACCGTGCCGCGGTAGAGCGGCAGCGCGGCCGGCGCGTTCGGGGGCGGCTCGAAGCGCACTTCGTACGTGTGGTACCCGTCGAGGTCCGTCTCCCGCACCAGCTCGTAGCGGTATTCGTTCGTCAGGTGGATGTCCAGCGGGAGCTGGGTGACCTTCTCCGGCTGGATGAGCGGCAGCTCGGGGATGCGGCCGTACTTCCACTTCACCCCGTTGATGTAGAAGTCTTTCCAGACCCAGTCCGAACGGGCCGTCCCTTTGGAACCGGGATCGGAGAAGTAGTCGCCGGAGATGGTCGCTTCGATGGTGTCGCTGGCCTCGGAGACGAGGAAGCGCAGCTTGGTCGTGTCGAGCGCGATGTAGCGCGGCTGGATGGACTCCTGGTACGACTTGTAGGCCTGGTGATTGCGGATGATCTCATCGACCGTGATGCCGCGTTTGGTCGCGACCTCGATCGCTTCCTTCGTGACGTTCGCTGCGGGCTTCTCGGCACGGTCCACGAGGATGGCCACCGGCTGCTTCATGGCCGGCTGGCCGATAAGGAAGCGACCGCCCTTCTTCCCGACATCGCTGGTGGTGTGAATGCCGGAGGCGTCGATGAGGCGGGGGTTGGCGTAACGGTCGCTGTCCAGCGACACGATCGTCGGCGCCGTGGCGTCACCTGCCTCGACGACGACGGAACGGAGGTCCTCGCCGCGCACGAAGGCCAGGGCCGGAACGGCCGCCTTGTTGCCCTTGGCATCGAGGATGTCGTTCTTCGCGGTGGCGTCGTAGGCGTAGTCGCCCTTCATCGCTTCGTTGAAGCTGTGCAGCGCCGCGGCCACGGCTGTCTCGCTGCCCGCGGGCGCAACAGCGAAGGCGCGCGTCGCGCCGTCCGCCAGAGCGTGCGCGGCGTCGTAGAGGACGTTCGGCGAGGCAGGCGTCGCGCGCGCCCAGATCTTCTTGACCGGATCGTGCTCGGCGAACCACTTCACCGCGGCCGGAACGTCCTTCGCGTCGACGAGGACGACGTCGAAGTACGACCCGGCGCCGTTGTCATAGAACGACTGCAGCGACTCCAGCGACTGCGGGAGGAAGGCGAAGCGCGCCGCGGCGTTCTGCCCCTGCGCGGCCACGGAGAGGCGCTTGATGGCATACGAGGCTGTGGCCGGCTCGAGCTTCGCCACGTCGATGGCCAGCGCGTCGAACGGGCCGTGTGTCTTCGCCCACTCGACGATCGTCTTGGTCGCGTCCTCGACCTGCAGGAGCTGGTCGCGCGACGGATCGATGGGATAGCTGATGATGACCAGCGTCTTCCGGCGCTGCTCGGACGTGAACGCGTCGATGCGCGCGCCGAGCTGGGGAAGGGCATCGAGCGTCGTCTGCTCGATGTCCGGCACCGCCGCCGCGGGAGGCTGCACCGGAGCGATGATGCCGGCGCAGAGGTTACATTCCTTCGGAGGTTCCGCGGCGGGGAGCGGGAGGCCGGGGACTTGCAACAGCAGCGCGATGAGCGCGAATCTCTTCATCGATACCTCGCGTGCAACTGCGCGCTATGAACGCCGGTCTGATGTTTTTCAATCCCTCGTCCGGAGTGAAGCTGGCACCAGCCGATGCCGCGGCATTGGAGCGGGCGGCCGAAACGGCGGGCCTCGAGGTGCATCACATCACGCCGGGGCTCGACCTCACTGCCGTCATCCGCGAGCGGCTGCGCACCGGCCGCTGCCTGGTCGTCGCCGCCGGCGGCGACGGGACGGTCCATCACGTCGTGCAGCCGCTGGTGAACGAACCCTATGCCACGCTTGCCGTGATCCCCACCGGGACGTACAACCACTTCGCCCGCGACCTCGGCATCCCCCTCGACTGGCGCGCCGCGCTCGACGTGGCCCTGCACGGCACCACGCAGGTCGTCGACGCCGCCTGCGTCAACGATCGCTACTTCGTCAACAACGTCTCCATCGGCCTCTATCCCGAGCTGGTGGCCCGCCGCGAGGAGCGCGGACGCGACTACCCCCGCTGGAAGGCCCGCCTCTGGGCCGCGTACGCCACGCTCCACAAGTACCCGCACGTCACCTTCACCGTCGAGACCGAGCATCACCACGAAGTCATCCGCTCCCACGTCTTCATGGTCTCCAACAACTGCTACGACCTCTCCCGCATCGGCATCGAAGCCCCGCGGGCTGCGCTCACCGAGGGGCGGTTGTCGCTGTACTGGCTCCCGCACCTCCCCCGCCTGGCCCTGGCCCGCTTCATCGGCCGCTACCTCGCCGGCCGCGTCCACCAGACCCCCGGCTTCCGCTCCTTCCGCACCTCGCGCCTCCGCGTGCAATCGCGCCACGAGCACCTCCACGTCGGCATCGACGGCGAGGTCTTCACGCTGGACACCCCGCTGGTGATCACGATCGTGCCGCAGAGCCTCCAGGTCCGAATGTAGGCTTCGACCGCGTCGTGGCGAATCCCGTGCAAGGCTTTGCACCTAAAGTCAGAAGCATCGGTCTCGGCGCAAGGCTGAAAGGCTGAAAGGCTGGAAGGAAACCCGGCGCTGCCTCTGGCCCTTTCAGCCTTTCAGCCTTCCAGCCTTGGGGATCAGCCTCCGAACCGACTTTAGGTGCAAAGCGCACGGGCACCACGCCTGTGTGACCTGTCGCAACGCCGGCGTGCACGGGCACCACGCCGGTGCGCCCTGTCGCAACGCCCGCGTGCCCGGGCACCACGCCGGTGTGCCCTGTCGCCACGCCCGCGTGCC
>CAZYTO010000041.1:0-12096 GCA_964650405.1 uncultured Thermoanaerobaculia bacterium
GGGATGACACCGGGCCGGGCCACGTCGGGCGATGCGACCTTATCTAGGATCAGGCTCTGGCCCGGGGCGATGTTGTTCAGCACGCCGATGATCTCGACGTCGAACCGGTCCAGCCGCGTCCCCTCGAAGACGGTGATGCCGTAGCCGTGCATCCCTTTCTGCACTTTCGACAGCGGCAGGATGTCGCCGGCGAACGCGGCAGGAGCGGCCAGCAGGAACACGAAGAGAATGAGAGGGAAGCGCTTGAGCACGACGAATGGAACAGGGCGTGCGGGAGGGACATTTCGGCGGCGGACGCACATAAGCGATGGCTTTACATTCTCTACGTGCATGGGCTCGCCCGCGTTACGAAAGAGCGAAAGAGAGAAGAACGAGTGGTTAGTGGTTAGTGGTTAGTGGCCAGGAAAGCCAGACTGGCCCTTCTAACCACTCCTAACCACTGACCACTAACCACTCGCCGCTCTTTCACCTACTCATATCTTAACGCTTCAATCGGATCGAGCTTCGACGCCTTGGCGGCCGGGTAGATTCCGAAAATGATGCCGAGGACGGCGCAGAAGCCGAATGCCACGACTACGGCCCAGAGCGGCGTATGGACGGGTGGGAGCTCGACGATACGGGCCAGGCCGAGGCGGGCGAAGTTGGCCAGGACGTAGCCGCCGAGGATGCCGATAGCCCCTCCCAGCCCGGAGAGGGCCACCGCCTCCACGAGGAACTGGACGAGCACATCGCGCCGCCGGGCCCCGATGGACTTTCGGATGCCGATCTCGCGCGTCCGTTCCGTCACCGAGACGAGCATGATGTTCATGATCCCCACGCCGCCGACGAGGAGGGCGATGCTGACCATCCCGCCCATGATCCCGGTCATGTACCCGAGGATGTTGGAGATGGTCTTGAGGATCTCCTCCTGGGCCAGGATGCGGAAGTCGTCGCGCTGGCCCTTCTTGAGGTGATGGCGGGCGCGGAGGGCATCAGTGACCTGCTCGCGGGCAAGGTCGAGGTCGCTGCCGGGCCGCATCTGGAAGGCCAGGACGAGGCGCTTCATGTTGTCGGCACCATAGATGACGGTGGCGGTCGTGAAGGGAACGAGGATGATGTCGTCGCGGTCCTGGCCGAACTGGCCGCCCTTCTTTTCCATCACGCCGACGACGGTGAAACGGTTGTTGTCCACGGCGATCTGCCGGCCGATGGGATTGCTGCCGAGGTTGAGCTTGTCGGCCACGGTGACGCCGATGACGCAGATGCGCTTCTTGGCCTCTTCATCGAGAGCGGAGAAGAAGCGCCCGTGCTCCACCCAGTGATTGAAGACGTCCTGGTACGACGCATTCGCGCCGAGGAGCTGGGCGCGATGGATGGCGTCGGCGTTCTTCAGCTCCGCGTTGGTGATGTACAGCGGCGTGAACTCGCTGATGGCCGTGGCCGCCTTCCGCACCGCTGTCGCGTCGTCCGCCGTCAGCTCCGGGAACTTCTGCAGGAACGGATTCCGCTCCTCCCCCGCATCCGGAAAGACCTCGATGTAATTCGACCCGATGTTCTGCAGGTCCTGCGACATCTTGTACTGCATCCCCTGCACGAGCGACACGACCGCCAGCACCGCCGCCACCCCGATCATCACCCCGAGGACGGTGAGCACGGAGCGCATCTTGTTCGCGAAGATGGCGCGGAGGGCGATTTTGAGGTTTTCGAGGAACATCGTCGTCTCTAAGTGCCGAGTGCCGAGTGCCGAGTGCCGAGCTTCCTGCTGAGTGACGCTCGGAGGCCACCGATAACTCGGCCGGTTTCCTCCGCCTGTCTCATGACTTGTGAGAAAGCGCCTTCATCGATGTAGTCGAGGTCGAGTGCGAGGTAGAGCTGCGTACGTACCTCCGCGCAAGAACCCTTGGAGATCGATGTGAAGTGATGGAACTCTTTCAGAGTATCGCGCTCAAATCCCTCTGCGAGGTTTGAGGGAATCGAGATCGCCGCCCTCCGAATCTGTTGCGAGAGTGCATAGTCGCGAGCGAAGTTGGGCGCATAAGTCAGTTGATAGACGCTCTTGACCAGGGAGCGCCCCTTTTGCCAACCGATGAGCTCTTCGAAACGCGAGATTCTGTCGTTCATGTCTCGATTGTCCCTCGGTCTGTCAAGCTGTCTACCCGCTGTAGAGAAGCCAACCTATCGGCACTTGGCGCTTCGCGCGGTCACTCGGTCTACGTCCTTAACGTCGTGGGTGGATCACCACGCCCTCTCCATGCTGTAGAACCCGCATCTCGGCACTCGGCACTCAGCACTCGGCACTTTCAGTCCACGATCTTTCCGTCCCGAATATGAATCACCCGCTGCGCCTCTTTCGCGACGTCGTCCTCGTGGGTGACCATGATGATGGAGTTGCCGCGGGAGTGGAGCTCGTGGAAGAGGTCGAGGATCTCGCGGCCGGTCTGGGAGTCGAGGTTGCCGGTGGGCTCGTCGGCGAGGAGGAGCGAGGGCTTGTTGACCAGGGCCCGGGCGATGGCCACGCGCTGGCGCTGGCCGCCGGAGAGCTCGTTGGGCTGGTGGCTCATGCGCTCGCCGAGGCCCACGGCGGTGAGGGCCTCCTCGGCCTGGGCGCGGCGCTCGGCGCGCGACATGCGCGCATAGACGAGCGGGAGCTCGACGTTTTGCAGGGCCGTGGTGCGGGCCAGAAGGTTGAAGGTCTGGAAGACGAATCCGATCTTCCGGTTGCGCACTTCGGCGAGCTGGTCTTCGGACATCGCTTCGACCGGAGTGCCGTCGAGCAGGTACTGGCCGTCGGTGGGCCGGTCCAGGCAGCCGATGAGGTTCATCAGCGTGGACTTGCCCGAGCCTGACGGGCCCATGATGGCCACGTATTCGCCGCGGTCGATCTTGAGGTCGACGCCGCGAAGGGCCTGGATCTCCTGGGGGCCGAGCTGGTAGATGCGCTTGACGCCCTTCATCTCGATGACGTGTGCGCCGTTGCCGTTCATCCCTTCTCCTCGGTCTTCTTCTCTTCCTTCACGACCTCGATGGCATCGCCGTCGTTGAGGTGTTTGAGCAGCTTGAACGGCCCGGTGATGATCTGATCGCCGTTCTTGATCCCTGACGTAATGGCCACGTGCGTGGTATCGCTGATCCCGGTCGTCACTTCCACGAGCTTCGCCTTCGCACCCTGGGCGATGAAGACGTATTTCTTCTTCGGGGTCGTGTCGTCCTCGTCGTCCGCCTTCTTTCCCGGCACCCGCTCCACGACGCTCTGGATGGGGACGGAGATCGTGTTCGGCAGGGTGCTGGTGATGATCGAGACCTGCGAGGTCATGCCCGGGCGGAGCCGGTCGTCGGGATTGTCGATCTGGACCTTGACCAGGAAGTAGCGGACGGTCGAGGCGCTGCCGGGCCGGGTGGAGGCCGAGGAACCGATCTCGGCGACGTGTCCTTCGAACTCCTTGTCGGGAATGGCGTCGACGTGGATCTTCGACGGCTGCCCGAGCTTGATGCCGACCACTTCCGTCTCGCCCACTTCCGCCTCGACCAGGATCTGGGAGAGGTCGGCGATCACGGCGATGACGGAGCCGGGATTGTTCATGGTGCCGGTGACGACCACTTCCCCCTCGTGGGCATTGAGCTGCACGACCTTGCCGTCCATGGGGGAGTCGATGACGGTGTGGGACAGGTCGTTGTCCGACTGGGCCAGCGCGGCCTCTGCCTGCTTCACGCCCTGCTGTGCCGATTCCGAGGCGGCCTGGGCGTTCTGGAAGGTGAGCTGCGACTGGTCGAAGAGCTCCTGCGCCTGGATGCCCTGTCCCTTCAGGCTGAGGGCCCGCTTGTAGGCCGCCTCGGCGGTGGCCAGCGCGGCCCGGGAGCGGGAGACTTCCACGCGCTGTGCTTCGACGAGCGAGGAGGCGCGGTTGCGCGCCGCGGCGTAGGCTTCCCGCTCCAGGTCCACCAGCCGCTGGCCCCGCCTCACGGTGTCGCCTTCGTTGAAGTAGAGCTTCGTGATCCTGGCGATGACGTTGGCGGATATGTTGACCTTGACCTTCGGATTCACTTCCCCGGGCGCGGAAACGATCGACTCGATCTTCCGCTCCTCGGCTTTCTCGGCGTAGACCTTCTGGCCCTTGGTGCCGCCGCCCCTGACGCTTGCAATGACGATGACCGCGATGAGGACGATGGCGCCAGCGATGATGAGGGCACGCTTCACTTACGCGCCCTCATCAATGCGCCGAGGGCCGCGAAACCGACCTTGATGGCCGTCCAGAAGGCCCAGACGCTGACGACGATCGTGGCCGACTTCGCCTTGGAGAACTTCGAGACGTGGGCGAAGCCGATGGACATGAGGATCAGCGACCAGATGGTGAAGACATCCAGGGACCCCAGGAGCCCGAAGAGCACGGCGTGCTCCTTCATGTCGGTGAGAAACGCCAGGTTCGAGCGAACGAGCGTGGCCAGGCCCTCGGCACCTACCGGATCGGTCCGGGTGAGGAGAACGACCAATACGATCAGGCTCTGGATGACCTGGGGCAACCATGCGTAGAGCGTGACGGAGAAGTACTGCGCGAAATCTCCTTCCCCACCCATCATGCGGAAGGCCAGCATCAGGATGGCCGCGACGAGGACGTAAACGATGATGGAGATGAGTGGCGAGCAGTAGGCGATGACGGTGGAGATGGCCTTGGTGACCTTGACGGCCTGATCGATCTGGTCGGAGGGAGCATGGCGCTCTTCCATCTGCGCGCGCATGTTCGTCACGAAATCGACGTGATGGGTGAAGACATAGCCGCCGACGCCGGCAAGCACAACGAAGAGAAGCAAAGGCACCAGCCAGTCGGGCGTCCGCGCGATGGACGCGAACGTCTCGTCCGGCGAGAAGAGGACGCCCACCAGGCGCCCGAAGGGATTCGCTTTGGCTGGAGGCGCCGCGGGCTGCGGCGCCGGCTCATTCCCCGGCTGGTCTGGTCCGATGCTCATTTACTTGCTCCCGTTCGTCGTCGTCGAGGGGGCTGCTTCATTCTTTGCGTCGGAATCGTGTGCTGCGAAGTTTAACCAGTTATAGCGGTCAAAGCGCGTAAAGACGCTGGGCTCTTTCGTGGCCTCGGGAACTGCCACGGTGACGCCGTGCAGATCGAGCAGGTCGCCCACCGAGTGGTGGAAGAGGGCGATGCTCTTCTGGTAGTTGACCAGGGCCTGCAGCTCGTTGGCCCGTGCGTCGGAGAGCTGCTGCTGGATCTGCAGCACTTCGAAGTTCGTGACCATGCCGTTCTCGTAGCGCTTCCGCTCGGCGTCCAGGTTCTTCTCCGCCGCATCGCGGGCTGCACGCGTGGCGGCGATCTGCTTGGCATTGGTGTCGATGTTGCGCGCCTGGGTCCGGACGTCGATGGCGATGCTCTGCTTGGTCTGGGCCTGCACGGTGTTGGCGCGGTCGAGGTCGAGCTTGGCCCGGCGCGCTTCGGCCCGGGCGCCGATGTTGAACACCGGGACGCCGATGTTGATGCCGATGTTCCAGCCGTACAGGTCGTTGCGGAAGGCCTGGTTGAGCGCGTTGCCGTAGTCCGTGCTCGGGCCCGTCGGCGTGCCGGTGCCCGGGCTCACGGAGCGCCCCGCCAGACCGGACGAGTTGTATCCCGCCACGACGTCGAACTGCGGCAGGACCTGGTTGCGGGCGTAGTTGTAGGTGACCTTCCGGTTGGCGATGGTCAGGTTGTTCTCACGGATCTCCGGACGGAGCTCGTAGGCGTGAGCGATCGAGGCCTCGACGTCGATGGTGAGCGGCGCGTAGGAGACGGTGTCCGACGGAATGATCGGACGGTCCCACTCCGCGGCCGGGAGGTTCAGGAGCTGGCGCAGCGAGTCTTCCGCGGCGCGGACGTTGGCCACGGCCTGGATGAGCGCCTCTTCACTGGTGGCGATCTGGACGCGGGGCTGGAGGATGTCCAGCGGGGCCGAGGCGCCGACGTCGATGCGGATCTGGGTGATGCGGGCCTGGTCGCGGGCCAGGAAGAGCGTTTGCTTCACCACGTCGACGTACTGGCGGGAGTAGACGAGGTTCAGGTAGGCCTGCTCGACGGCGTTGGTGGCGTCAAGCAGGGCGCCGCGGAACAGCTCTCCGCTGATGCCGAGGTTGTTGCGGGCGATGAAGATGTTGCGCTCGGTGATGTCGACGCCGAAGTTGCGCGCCAGGGGCTGGGCGACGCTGAAGCCGAGGGTCGTGCCGAAGGAGGGGTTCAGGCTCGTACCGCCGCCGCTCGAGGTCCTTCGGTTGTTGTTCCAACTGACAGTGTACGAGCCGCCGGTGGGCAGCTCCTGGCTGGCGGCGAGGTTCGCCGAGGTCGTGCCCGAGCCGGACGACTGGAACGTCGAGGTGACGCCGGCGATGTTCTTGTTCTTGTTGAGCGCGGCGCTCGTGTAGAGATCGAAGATGCTGTAGCTGCCGGACAGGAGCTCGGCGCTCTCGCGGTAGTCGAACCGGGTGAGGTCGACGCCGAGGTTCTGGCTGAGCGATGTGCGGACCGCGGTGTCGAGGCTGAGCTTCAGCGCCCGCGGGTTATTTGCGTCCTGATCGGTGTCCGCCGTAACGGGAGGCGTCGAGGATGGGACATCCGAGGCAGGGGTGGTGGGCTCGGGCTGGGCTGCCTCGGCAGCAGGCGCGGGCGAAGGCGCAGGTTTGGTCGTCTTCTTCCCGCCGCTCGTCTGGGCCAGCAGCGGAATGGCCGCCACGGCGCAGGTGAGCAACATCAACCGTCGAACAGCAGTCATGCAAATCCTCCTAGAACTAGACACGCCCCTTGTACGAAGCGCGGCGGTGAGAGTTTTCCGGAACGGGGGCGAAGCGAATGCGACGTGCATTCTAACGAGACGTTCGCCACACGCGAAGGTTGGTACGACGAATCGCATCAAAAGCTTAACGGAAGAAGGTGGAAGGCTGAAAGGAAGAAGAAAAGGCTGAAAGGCTGGAAGGAGGAGGCGGCCGGGCCGACGAGCCGGACATGGCCGCCTTCCGTGCTCTCGGAATCCGATGGTTCCTCCTCCTTCCAGCCTTTCAGCCTTCCAGCCCTTCAGCCTTCTCCCAAGGCCTCTCCCGCGAAGTGGCAGGCGGCCAACTGCCCGGGCTTGTGCTCGACCAGGGGCGGGATCTGCTCGGAACAGATGGGAAACTTCGCGATCGGGCAGCGGGTGTGGAAGACGCAGCCGGTGGGCGGGTTGAGCGGCGTGGGAATGTCGCCGGAGAGGATGATGCGCTTCTTCTTCGTGGTCGGGTCCGGAATCGGGACGGCCGAGAGGAGCGCCCTGGTGTACGGGTGGAGGGGGCCGGCGTAGAGCCGCTCCCTCCCGGCGAGCTCCATGATCTTGCCGAGGTACATCACGGCTACCCGCGTGGAGATGTGCTCCACGACGGAGAGGTCATGGGCGATGAAGAGATACGTCAGACCCAGCTCGTCCTGCAGGTCCTGGAGGAGGTTGACCACCTGGGCCTGGACGGAGACGTCGAGGGCGGAGACGGGTTCGTCGAGGACGAGGAACTTCGGATTGGTGGCCAGGGCCCGGGCCACGCCGATGCGCTGGCGCTGGCCGCCGGAGAACTCGTGGGGATAGCGCAGCCGGTACTCCGGCTGCAGACCGACCGTTCGCAGCAGGTCTGCCACGCGCTGGTCGCGCTCCGACCGGCTGAGACCTCCATGAATGACGAGCGGCTCCGCGACGATCGTCCCGACGGTCATGCGCGGATTGAGCGAGGCGTACGGGTCCTGAAAGACGATCTGCATGTTCCGGCGCATGCGACGCATGTCCGCGGGGCCGAGTCCCAGGACGTCCGTTCCGTCGAACGCCACCCGCCCCTCGGTCGGCTCGATGAGGCGGAGGATGCAACGGCCGACGGTCGTCTTCCCCGAGCCCGACTCGCCCACCAGCCCAAGCGTCTCGCCCGGCATGACGTCGAAACTGACGCCGTCCACGGCCTTCACGTTCGCCACCACCCGCGCCAGCACCCCGCGCTTGACCGGGAAGTACTTCTTCAGGTCGCGAACGACGAGGAGCGGCGAGGCGTCTTCCACCGGAATCGGATTGGCCGCGCTCACCTCTGCCCTCCGCCTTCTGCCTTCTGCCGGTCAAGTCGTTCCGGGTCCGCGTCCTCACCATGCAGGTAGCAACGCGCCGAGTGCCGCTCCCCGATCCTCATCTGGGCCGGCTCGAGGCCGCGGCAGATGTCCATCACGTCGGGACAGCGCGGGTTGAACTTGCAGCCCGCAGGCAGGTTGCTGATGGCCGGGACCATTCCCTGAATGGTCGGCAGGCGCTTCGTTCTTCCGGCAGCCGTGCTGGGCAGGGACTTGAGCAATCCGCGGGTGTACGGATGGGCCGGAGCGGCGAAGAGGTCGCGCACGCGTGCCTCCTCCACGATGCGGCCGGTGTACATGACGATGACCCGCTCGCAGAATTCGGCCACGACGCCGAGGTCGTGGGTGATGAGGAGAATGGCCAGGCCCAGGCGCGACTGGAGGTTGGCCAGCAGCTCCATGATCTGGGCCTGGATGGTGACGTCCAGGGCCGTGGTCGGCTCATCGGCGATGAGCAGCTCCGGATCGCAGGACAGGGCCATGGCGATCATCACGCGCTGGCGCATGCCGCCGGAGAGCTGGTGCGGGTAATCGTCGAGCCGCTTTCGGGGATCGGGGATGGCCACCAGCTCGAGCATGTCGCCGGCCATCTTCCGAGCCTCTCTCTTCGACACTTTCTTATGGATACGGATGGCCTCGGCCACCTGGGCGCCGACCCGGAAGACGGGGTTGAGCGAGGTCATCGGCTCCTGGAAGACCATGGCGATGTCGTTGCCGCGCACATGGCGCATCTCGCGCTCGGAGAGGCCGGCCAGGTCGCGTCCTTTGAAGCGCACTTCGCCACCGGTGACCTTGCCGGGCGGCGCGACGAGCCGCATGATCGACATGGCCGTCACGCTCTTGCCGCAGCCCGACTCCCCCACCAGGGCCACGGCCTCGCCCTTCCGCACGTTGAACGACACATTGTCGACGGCGTGGACCGGGCCGAAGGACGTACGGAGGTTGCGGACCTCCAGAATGGCTTCACCTGGATCGGCATCGCGCGCGGCGGCTTCCGCGCCGGTCATCCCCACGGGTTGTTGGGTGAGCGTCACGGACGCGATGGTAGCAAGAAGGTTACCTCCTCACGAATCGCGACAGCGTGGCCCGCGCCTCGGGGATGTCGCCCAGCATCGCGACGGTGAAGTAGACGACGCCGAACACGCCAGCCACCATCACGGCCTCGGCGATGTGATGCAGCGGCAGGTGCAGGGCCAGCCGCTGTCCCGCGAACGCGTCGAAGGCGACGGCCGCCGCGCCGGCGATGACGGCCGAGGCCCACAGCGTGAGCTGCAGGGAGAGGGGGAACGTCACCGGACCGATCCTCCGCTGCAGGTAGGTGCGCAGCAGCAGGAACTCGAGCCAGCCGGCGATGCCTGCCGATGCCGTGAGTCCGACCGTGCCCAGTGCCGCCGCTCCGCCCGTCGAGGCCGGAATGGGCATGCCGAGGAAGCGGATGAGGTCTACCAGCAGCCAGCGGAGGGGGAAAGCGGAGAGGTAGCCGAGAACGGCGGTGAGGGTCACGCGGGCGATGGCGAACTTCAGCGGCGTGCGAGTGTCGCGCAGCGCGTAGAACGCCGAGGAGTAGAGCCGGCCCAGCGTCATGGCCAGCAGCCCCACCGCCGAACCGGCCAGGATGTACCAGACGTAGAGCGTCTGGTCGCCGCCGAACTGACCGGTCTGGTACAGCGCCGCTACGAGGAGGCGGCCGATGACGAGAAAGGCCACGACCGTGGGGATGACGAAGAATGCGATCTGGCGCAGGCCGCGCTCCAGCCGCTTGCGAAGGGCCGCGTAGATCTCCGCGTCCGAGCCGGTCTGGCGGGACATCTGCGGCAGCTCCGCCGCGGCCACGGACATGCCGAAGAGGCTGATCGGCAGCAGGGAGATGGTCTGGGCGTAGGCAAGGCTCGAGACGGCGCCGGACGGGAGGAAGGTGGCGATCCACATGTCGACGTAGGCGCTCAGTTGTACGACGCCGCGGCCGACTACCACCGGCGTGAGGTTGCGCAGGATCTCCCGCACCGGCTCCAGGGCCGCGTCGAGACCGAAGGAGAGGTGCTTCGCGTAGCGGAAGACGAACGGCAGTTGAATGCCGAGCTGCAGGACGGAGCCGATGGCCGTGCCCCAGGACAGGGCGATGGCCAGGTCCGCCTGGCCGAGGCGCGTGCCGAAGAGGAAGAGCGTGGCGATCATGGCGATGCTCCACATCACCGGCGCCACGTAGGAGAGGAAGAATTTGTGGTGGCTGTTGAGAATGCCGAGGCACCAGGCCGAGAGGACGAGGATACCGACGCCGGGGAAGAGGATGCGCACGATGCGGATGGTCAGGATGCGCACGTCGCCGGTGAAGCCGGGGGCGATGAGGTCGAGGATCCACGGCGTGGCCAGCACACCGAGCAGGACCAGGACGCTCACGCCGAGAGCCAGCAGCGACGCGAACACGCCCGCCACCCGCCCCGCCGTCTTCTCGTCATCGTGCGCCAGCAGCTTCGCGTAGACGGGGATGAACGAGGCGGACAGGACGCCTTCGCCGAGGAGGTTCTGCAGGAAGTTGGGGACCTTCAGCGCGGCCTTGAAGGCATCGGCCGCCTGCGAGCTGCCGAGGTAGTGGGCGAAGACCCGTTCCCGGATCAGGCCGGCGATGCGGCTCAGCAGGATGCCCGCGGCGACGAGCACTGCAAAGCCCCCGGCGCGCGCGCGCGGCCGCCCTTCCGTTGCCGCCGCAGCGGTCGTGGTCATGGTGGTCATATGTTGTCAGGGTTTCAGCGTCTGCGACACATGTGGCACCGGTAAGGCAGCCCTGGCTCATTTCCGTGGCTTGCGGTTGCGGAATTCAGGCCCGCCGGAGCGCGATACCATACCGCGACTCGCGCATCGGGACGCATTTGGCAATGGACGCCCACTCCCCTATCCGCATCGCAGGCGCCGGGCCGTCGGGCCTCGCGGCGGCGATCGCTTTGGCCCGCGCCGGCCGGGCCGTGGAAGTCCACGAAGCCAAAGGCGACGTCGGCACGCGCTTCATCGGCGACCTGCAGATCATCGAAGGCTCGTCGGAGACGGAACCGGTTCCGGCCTTCCTCGACCGGATCGGGGTCGAGCGCAACTTCTATTTCCGCCCTGCCGACTGGGCAACGTTCTACGACGCGCGCAACCGGGCCCGCTCCATCCGCAGCAGGCAGCCGTACGGTTTCTTCATCCGCCGCGGACCGGAGGAGAACACGCTCGATCGCGGCCTCTTGGCGCAGGCTCGGAACGCCGGCGCGACCGTGCTCTTCAACTCGCGCCTCGCTCCGGAGGAGGCGGACATCGTGGCCACCGGCCCCGCTACGCCGGACGGCCTGGCCAAGGAGATGACCTGGGCGACGTCGGACCCGGAGCGCGTCGACGTCTACTTCAACCACCACCTCGCTCCCGGCGGCTACTCGTATCTCTTCATCCTCGACGGGGTGGCCACGTTCGGCTGCGCCATCGTCTCCGGCTTCAAGCAGATCGACGACTATTTCGATCATTCGCTGGCCGCCGCGCAGAACCTGCAACGTTTCGAGGTCCCGGCCGTCCATCGTACGGGCTACTCCTACATGAACTTCCACCTGAAATCGGCAGCCACGGCCAACGGCTCGCGTTTCGTCGGCGAGGCTGCCGGGTTTCAGGACTATCTCTTCGGCCTCGGGCTCCGTTACGCCCTGACCAGCGGGCACCTCGCCGCGCGCAGCATTCTCGAGAGTCGCAGCTTCGATGAGCTGTGGCGCGAAGCGCTCGGGCCGAAACAGGAGACGAGTCTCGTCAATCGTTTCCTCTACGAAGCCGGCGGCAACTTCGGGCTGTCGATGTTCGTGCTTTACATCACGGGCGTGATTTTTGCCGTCGTGGGCGGCCTGCTGGCTTACTCGGTCGTCAAGTTTCGCGGCAAGGCGGCGGACGCCGGCCGGGAGCCGGCGCAAGTCTACGGGAGCACGCAGATCGAGCTGGCCTGGACGGTGATCCCGGTGCTGATCGTGGCCGTGCTGTTTCTGGCCACGGCGCGGGTGAT
>CAZYTO010000041.1:12106-25735 GCA_964650405.1 uncultured Thermoanaerobaculia bacterium
GGGCCCGGGAGTTCAACGACTACCGGCACCACTGGCATGAACAGCGGTGGTGGAAACGCCTGCTCGCTCCCGTCATCCGCCGCCTGTGGCGCCACGACGGCCGCTGCATGCACAAGCCGGGCGTGCACTGGTGCCGGGCCCGCGATACCGGGATGCGCGTGCCGCCGCTCGGACCGCTGGAGAGCGCCGCCGCCGTCCCTCCGTTACCGCCGCGGGTCGCCGCCGCGGCACCGGTGGACTCGAAGCCATGACCACCGAGGCCCTGCCGCTGCCGCCCTCTCCGACCGTGGCCGAGGCGTATGCCTTCTGCAGGCGGATCACGCATCGTTACGGCGCGAACTTCTCGGTCGGTTTCCGCTTCCTCCCGGCGCACAAGAAGCGGGCCGTCTACGCCGCGTATGCGTGGTGCCGCTGGGCGGACGACATTGCCGACGAAGGCGAGCCGAAGGCGGCCAGCGGCGAGCGGGTCCGAGCCCTCGATTCCTGGGAGCGCGAGCTCGACAACTGCTTCTCCGGCCATCCGTCGCATCCCGTCACCGTCGCCCTCACTGACACGCTCCATTCGTTCGCCATCCCGCGGAGCGCGTTCGTGGCGCTGATCGACGGCTGCCGTCAGGACATGGTCAAGACGCGCTACGCCACGTTCGCCGAGCTCCTGGTTTACTGCGACCTGGTGGCGACGTCGATCAGCGACATCTCCCTGGCCATCTACGGGTACAAGTCGCCGGCGGCGCTCGAGTACGGCCGGAGCCTCTCCACGGCCCTGCAGCTCACCAATGTCACGCGCGACATCGGCGACGACCTCGGCCGCGACCGCATCTACGTACCGCGCGAGGAGCTGGAGCGGTTCGGCGTCTCCGAGGCCGACCTCTTCGCGCGGACGCACAGCGAGGCCATGCGGCGGCTCATCGACTTCCAGATCGATCGCGCCGAGGGCTATTTCCGGCGCGCCGAGCCCCTCATCGGCGAGCTCTCGTTCGACGCGCGCTTTCCGACCTTGCTGATGGGCGGCGTCTACGCCACGGTGCTGCAGCGGCTGCGGCGCGACCCGCTGGCCGTCCTGCACCGGCGCGTCCGCCTGACGACGCTCGAGAAGTTCGGCGTCATCGCCCGCCGCCTGGTGCGGCCGCACTTCATCTGAAACGTGGCACGGCACGGGAACGTCTACATGGCGATGAACGAGCGAGCCGGTGGCGGCGGGCGGCGGGCGGGTGCCGTCGTAAAGGCGGTCTGTCTCGTCCTGCTCGCTTGGGACCGTATCGCTCGATTTGGCGCTTTGAGAGGGCGAGCGGGGATTGGCGAGCGGCGAGCGGGCGCGCTGGCCAAAGTGATCTTGTTCCTCCTGCTCGTGGCGCGCTCATCTCCGCTCGCCGCGCAGGCCCCTCCGCCGGCGCCGGAGCCGCAGCCCCAGGCGGTCAGCGCCATCGTCCCGGTCGTCGGCCTGACGCTCGGTGCGAATGACATCGTCTGGCGGACGTCGCTCGAGCTCGACAACAGCGGCAGCACCCAGGCCACCGTGGCCGTCTCCCTCCCCGCCGCACCCGACCAGCCCATGATCCTCCTGACCATGCCGCCGGCCTCGGTGCAGCGCTTCGACGACGTCATCGGCGAGGCCTTCGGGCTGGAGCGCGCCGTCTCGCCCCTGCTTGTGCAGACGGCAGGGCGGCGCTCCGTGACGATCCGGGCCACGGCCTACGGCGTGCGCGGCGCGGAGGTGTTCAAGCCGGAGCCCATCACCGTCTCCTACGGCGAGACCTACTACCCCATCCGCTACCTGCAGGGCCTCTCGTTCAGCGACGCCTTCCGCACGAACATCGGTCTGGCCAACCTCAGCGACGAGCCGGCCACGTTCGCCCTGGCCCTCCAGCGCCTTCCCGGCCGCAACCTCGCCGTCACCCGCATCACCGTTCCGCCCAATACGCTCTGGCACCAGTCGGTGCAGATGTTCTTCCCCCTCATCGACTCGAGCGAAGAGTCGTTCTCGGTGCTCGTGGAGACGTTCACCCGCCACACCTACGTCTACGGCTCGGTGATCGACAACGCCACGAATGAGGCGCATTTCATCGATGCCGTGGTGGCGGCGCCGACGAACGCGCAGTGACGCTTCGGCTGGGTATCGGGTATCGGGTGTCGGGTATCAACATCACCGAGAGAGCAGTCGCGCCGCAGAGACCCGATACCCGATACCCTCTCTCGAGCTGCTACCTCTGTCGCGCGCGGACTGCTATTCTTTTCCTCGATGGACGAGCCCGAATACCTGATCTGCCTCCAGTGCGAGACGCCGACGTACCAGTTCGAGTACGTCAACGGGAAGCTCGCCACGGTCGTGTGCAACACGTGCGGCGCGGACGATCCGTCGGACTTTGTCACCGAGGCGGAGCTGGAGGAAGAGGGATAGCGGAATGAGGAATGAGGCGACGGCCACGCCAGTCTCGTTCTTCACTCGCCATTCCTCATTCCTCCTTTCGCCATGAAGGCTCCCGTCATCATCGGCATCGCCGGCGGGACCGGTTCGGGCAAGACCACGGTGGCGCGGGCGATCTACGATCGCGTGGGGCGCGACCGGATCGAGTGGATCTCGCACGACGCCTACTACCGCAGCTTCGACGCCCTGGACCCGGAAGAGCGGAAGAAGATCAACTGGGACCATCCTGACTCGCTGGAGACGGAGCTGCTCATCCGCCACGTCGACGCCCTGCGCAAGGGCTCATCGGTCGACGTGCCGCTTTACGACTTCGCCATGTATGCGCGCAAGAGCGAGACGCAACGGGTCGAGCCGCGCCGGGTGATCATCGTGGAGGGCATCCTCATCCTGGCCGAGCCGGAGCTGCGCAAGCGCATCGACATCAAGCTCTTCGTCGATACGCCGGCCGACATCCGCTTCCTGCGCCGCCTCGTGCGCGACATCGAGTCGCGCGGCCGCTCCCTCCAGTCCGTCGTCGATCAGTACCTCACCACCGTGCGGCCCATGCACGAGGAGTTCGTGGAGAGCTCCAAGCGCCACGCCGACCTGATCATCCCCGAAGGCGGCGAGAACCAGGTGGCCCTCGAAGCCATCATTTCGCGGGTCGAGCACTTGCTGGCGTAGCGGGCATCAGCAGGCTTTGGCCGCTCCCGCTCGCCGTCCGCCGCCGCCCTCCGCTCGCCCGTCAGCGGTCAGAATCCCTCGAGGATGTTCGTCACCAGCGTCTCGGCGAAGCGGATGGCGATGTCGTTGATGGCCCGCGTCTCCTGGTCGAACGAGTCCGTGGACTGGGTGTTGATCTGGTAATTCTCGGTGAAGCGGTACTGGTCGTTCTTCCAGAGCACCTTGTCGTCGTTGCGGTGATCCACCAGCTCGATCTTGGCCGTGACCGACACCTGGTACTGCGTGGCGCGGCCCTGGGCGTTGTAGGCGATGGCGAAGAGGCCGAAGCTGTCGATGGAGCCGCGCAGGATGACGTCGGCGTCCGCTGGGGCCGTGACCAGCTTGAGCCGCCCGCGGGCCACCATCTCGTCCGCCACGGCCTGCGTCACGCGCTGTTCCAGCTCCACGCGCGTGGTGCGGTTGACGAAGGCCGGCACCTGCACGCTCCGGATCTTCGGATCGAGAAAGTTCGAATGCCCGACCAGCGCGTACCCGCAATGCGACAACGACAGAATGGTGAGCAGCGCGAGAGTGAGTTGCCGGATACCTGCCTTGCCGAGTCGCTTGCTCATGGTCATTTCACCACCACGTTCACCAGTTTACCCGGCACGTAGACCTTCTTCACGATCTGCTTTCCCCTGAGCCAGCTCTGGACCTTCTCGTTCGCCTCGACCGCCGCCCAGACGGCGGCCTCCTGCGGCGGGTTGGCCACTTCGATCTGGCCGCGCAGTTTGCCGTTCACCTGCACGACGATCGTGACCGAGTCTTCCACCATCTTGGCAGCATCGGCCTCCGGCCACGCCGCCTCGAGGAGGAATCCCCGGTGGCCGAACATCTCCCACAGCTCCTCGGTCATGTGCGGCGCGAAGGGATGCAGGAGCCGCAGGAGCGCCTCGAAGCTCTCCCGGAGCACGGCCGCATCGCTGCCGCCCGCGCCGAGGTAATCGCCCATGGCATTCGACAGCTCCATCATCCCGGAGACGGCCGTGTTGAGCTCGAAGCGCTCCATGCGCGAGGTCACGGCGGCGATGGTCTGGTGGGTCTTGCGCACGACGTTGTCGCTCGACGGTCCCGGCACCTGGGACCCGGCACCCGGCACCTTCTCCTCGCCCCCGCGCGACGCCGTGGCCAGAATGGCCTCCCCCATCGTCCACACGCGGCCGAGAAAGCGGTACGCGCCGATGACGCCGTCGTCCGACCACTCCGCTTCCTTGTCCGGCGGAGCGATGAACAGCGTGTAGACGCGTTCCGTGTCCGCGCCGAACCGGGCGATGAGCGCTTCCGGCGAGACGACGTTGAACTGCGACTTCGACATCTTGGCGATCTCGGGCGTCAACGTCTCGCCCGTCGACTTGCGCGCGGCGCCAGCCTCACCCGTCTCCACGTCGTCGAGTGGGATCCACTGGCCGGCGGCCGTGCGGTATCCCTCCTTCACGATCATGCCCTGGTTGAAGAGGCGCGAGAACGGCTCCTCGAACGCCACGAGCCCCATGTCGTGCAGGGCGTAGGTGACGAAGCGCGCGTAGAGCAGGTGCAGGATGGCGTGCTCGATGCCGCCGATGTACTGGTCGACCGGCAGCCAGCGGTTGGCGAGCGCCGAGTCGAAGATCTTGGTGCCATCGCGCGGGGTAATGAACCGCAGGAAGTACCACGCCGAGTCGACGAAGGTGTCCATCGTGTCGGTCTCGCGCCGTGCCTTCCCGCCGCACTTCGGACAGGTGGCATTGACGAAGCTCTCCACCTTGGCCAGCGGATTGCCCTCGCGCCCCGTGAACGGCACGTCAAGCGGCAGCTCCACGGGGAGCTCGTCTTCCGGCACGGGCACGAGCCCGCAGCCGTCGCAGTACAGCATGGGAATGGGCGTTCCCCAGTAGCGCTGGCGGGAGATCAGCCAGTCGCGCAGGCGGTAGCGCACCATCTTCCTGCCGATGTCGCGGCTCTCGATCTCGTCGATGATCGCGTCGATGGCTCGCGGCGCGGGCATGCCCGTGATGAGGCCGGAGTCATGCGCGATGGCGCTCTCGTCCTTCACCACGTACGCCTCGGTCAGGTCGTCGGGGCGCGGCGGCTGGGCGTCGCGCGGACGCACGACGAGGCGGATGGGCAGGCCGTACTGCCGCGCGAACTCGAAGTCCCGCTGGTCGTGTCCCGGCACGGCCATGATCGCCCCCGTGCCGTACTGCATGAGCACGAAGTTGCCGAGCCAGATGGGGATCTCTTCGTTCGTGAAGGGATTGACGGCCGTCTTCCCCGTGTCGCGCCCTTCCTTGCCGGCCTCCTGGCGCTCCAGGTTCGACTGATTGCGCACCGAGGCGATCCACTCTTCGACGGTTGCCCGCTGGGGGTGATCAGCGATGAGCGCTGCCACGTCGGGATGCTCCGGTGCCAGGACCATGAACGTGGCGCCGAAGATCGTGTCCGGGCGGGTGGTAAAGATGGTCAGAGGCTTGTTCAGCGCCGGCACGTGGAACTGGACGTCGGCCCCGATGGAGCGGCCGATCCAGTTCCGCTGCATGACCTTCACCTTCTCCGGCCATGCGGTCAGCTTGTCCAGGCCGTCGTCGAGGCGGTCGGCGTAGTCGGTGATCTTCAGGAACCACTGCGCCAGCTCGCGCTGGATGACGACGCTGTTGCAGCGTTCGCAGCGGCCGTCGATTACCTGCCGATTGTCCACCCCGGTCTGGTTGGGCGGGCACCAGTTCACCGGCGCCGTGCCGCGGTAGGCCAGGCCCCGCTTGTAGAGCTGCAGGAAGAGCCATTGGTTCCAGCGGTAGTACTCCGGCTCGCAGGAGGCCAGCTCCTTGGACCAGTCGTAAAGGATGCCCCAGCGGTAGAAGCCCCGCTTCATCCGGGCGATGTTGCTCAGCGTCCACTCGCGTGGGTGGATCCGGTTCTTGATGGCGGCGTTCTCGGCGGGCAGTCCGAAGGCATCCCATCCCATGGGGTTGAGGGCCATGCGGCCGCGCATGCGGAAGAAGCGGTAGAGGGCGTCGCCGAGGATGTAGTTCCGGCCGTGGCCGACATGGAGGTCGCCCGACGGATATGGGAACATGTTCAGCATGTAGAACTTCTGGCCCGGCGCGGCCACGTCGACCTCCGCGACGCGCGCCTCCGCCCACCGCTGCTGCCACTTTTCTTCGATGTCTTTTGGGGTGTAAGGCATAGGACGGCGAAGTATATAAGGGGGCGAGCGGGGGACGGCGAGCGGCGAGCGGAAGGCTGTGTCACCGCAACACCGCAACCACCCGCTCGCAGCACTCCGGTCGCCCGGTCATGGCTCGCGCGGAGTCTGGAGATTGCGAAGTCAGGCAGATCGCGGCCGTCAACGCTGCCGAAAGTACTGACGCCCGCTCGCCGTCACCCGTTCGCCGTCTCGTACACGAACGTGACCGGACCGTCGTTCTCCAGCGCGACGATCATCATTTCGCGGAACCGGCCCGTCTCCACGCGCAGGCCGGTGCTGGCCAGTTCGCGCACGAAGAGCGCGAAGAGCGTCCGGGCCCGCTCCGGCTCCTCGGCGTTGTCGAAGCTCGGCCGGCGTCCGCGGGCGATGGAACCGGCCAGGGTGAACTGCGACACGGCCAGGATCGCGCCTCCCGCTTCGGCGACATCGCGGTTCATCTTCCCGGCCTCGTCGCTGAAGATGCGCAGCTCGCGAATCTTCTTCGCCGCGTCGCGCATGGCGGCCTCGCCGTCGCCCTTCTCGACGGCCGCCAGGACGAGCATCCCGCTCCCGATGGCGGAAACGACCTCCTCACCGACGGCAACCGAGGCGCGGCGCACACGCTGGATGACGCACTTCATCCCGCGCATCGTAACGGAGACGAGAAGAGGGCGAAGTTGGAAGGGCGAAGGAGGCATGAACCGGACGGAGGGAGATCCCTTCGCCCTTCTTCCTTTGGCTCCTTCGCCCTTAGTGGCGAACTTGTCAGAACGGTACGTCGTCTTCTTCCATGTCGTTGGGAGGCGCCGAGGCCGAGCCGCTGCTGCTCTTGCGGTTCTGGGCGTAGCTGCCGCCTCCGTTGTAGGAGCCGCCGCCTTCGTCGTCACCCTTGCGGTCGAGCATCTGCATGTTGTCGGCGACGATCTCGGTGCGGTAGCGCTTCTGCTTGGTCTCTTTGTCTTCCCAGGAGTCCGTGCGGATGCGGCCGTCGATGTAGACCAGCTTCCCCTTACGGAGGTACTGGCCGCAGATCTCGGCGAGCTTGCCCCAGGCCACGATGTTGTGCCACTCGGTGCGCTCCTGCTTCTCGCCGTTGCGGTCGGTGAAGCGCTCGTCGGTGGCGATGGTGAATTTGGCGACGGACTGGCCGCTGGGGATCGACTTGATCTCAGGATCCTTGCCGAGGCGGCCGATGAGAATGACTTTGTTCACGCTGCCTGCCATGAATTTCTCCTCATGTGATTGGTACGGACAGCCGGCCAGCGGCCGGCGCGCGGATGGACGCGGTCCGTATGTGAGTCATCGCGATTCTAAACCGAGGATCGTGCCGCGCGCTCGTTTTCTACCACTCGTAGAGAGGGCACCGCGAAAGGGCGAAGGATGAAGGGCGAAGAGGTGAGTCACCATATTCCTTCGCCCTATCGCCTCCTCTTCCGCCCTTCGCCCTTCCATCCTTCGCCCTTCCGGCCCACTGAATCCCCCCTTGCCACTCGCGCCGCGTTGTGGTGCACCATGCGTCGATGTACCGCGGAGAACGGTTTAACAGCATCACGCACCTGGTCGGCTCGGTGCTGGCGCTGTGCGGGGCGTCGGTGGCCATCACGCTGGCGGCGCAGCGCGGCGGCTGGGGGCGCATCACGGCCGTGGCCGTCTACGGCGCGATGCTCTTCGTGCTGTACCTCAGCTCCACGCTCTACCACTCCCTGCGCGGCAAACCAAAGCGGGTCTTTCACGTCTTCGACCACTGCGCCATCTACCTGCTCATCGCCGGGACGTACACGCCGTTCACCCTCGTTACGTTACACGGCGCGTGGGGCTGGACGCTCTTCGCCATCGTCTGGCTCTTGGCCATCGCCGGCGTGCTGAAGGACGCCGTGCTGCCCGGCCGCTACCGCGCCGTCTCGGTCGTGCTCTACGTCCTCATGGGCTGGCTGATCGTGGCCGCCTTCGCACCGCTGCAGCGCGCCCTGCCCGGTCCGGGCATCACTCTCCTCGCGGCCGGCGGAATCGTCTACACCATCGGCATCGTCT
This sequence comes from uncultured Thermoanaerobaculia bacterium, assembly GCA_964650405.1. Taxonomy (GTDB): domain Bacteria; phylum Acidobacteriota; class Thermoanaerobaculia; order Gp7-AA8; family Gp7-AA8; genus CAZYTO01. The sequence goes on from CAZYTO010000041.1 coordinate 20,428, forward strand.
TCTTCGCCCTCTCCAAGCGCGTCGCGTACATGCACGGCGTGTGGCACCTCTTCGTGCTCGCCGGCAGCGTCTTCCACTACCTGGCCGTAGTGCGGTACGTGGCGCTGGGATGACGTTCAGCGCGACTTGTTGATGCGTCGCGGGCGAGCGGGTTCGGGCGAGCGGCGAGCAGAAACTCCATGCCTTCGCGCCTACCGCTCGCCGTCCGCCGCCCGCCCGTCACAAATACCGCTCGCGCAGTACCTTCATGTGGTGCCGTCCGTGGCCGAGGATCACGTAGGCGACGGCGCGGGTGGAGATGGGCTTGTTGTTGGCCATGCCGATCTGCGACCACGCCTCCGGGGTGAGGGCGCGCAGCATGCGGACGTTGGCCGAGCGCAGATCGGCCAGCTCGCCGAGGAGGTCGTCGAGGGAGCGGGCGTCGGCGGAGGAATGGGCGGCGTACACGTTCTCGTCGAAGCCGGGCAGCGACTGCGTCTCGCCGCGGGCGATGCACATGGCCCGGTAGCCGAAGACCCGCTCGCCGTCGGTGATGTGTCCGATGACTTCGCGGATGGTCCACTTCCCTTCGGCGTAGCGGTAGCCGGCCTTCGCGGCGTCGAGCCCGCCGACCAGTGCGCGGATCTCTCCGAGTTGCGTCTCCAGCGCCGCGCAGACGTCGCCGGCGTTGGCGGTGTGGTCGATGTAGCCCTGAAAGTGCGGTGCGTATTCGCTGGGATCGGGGTGGCCCGGTACGTAGTTCGTCATGGCCGCGATCATAATGTCTGCCGTGCTCATTCGGGCGTGGCAAAACGATGAAGGCGAAGCGCGCGCCTGCGCCGAAATGATGGCCGCCAGCGACCCGTGGCGAACGCTCGGCCGCGGTTTCGAGCAGTCTCTGGCCTTTCTCACGGACGGTACGAAGGAGATTCACCTGGCCACGGAGGACGGGCAGATTCTCGGCTTCATCGTCCTGAACATGCGCGGAGCGTTCGCCGGCTACATCCAGACCATCTGCGTCGGTGCGGCGGCGCGGGACAAGGGCGTCGGGACGCAGCTCATGCGCTTCGCCGAGGAGCGGATCTTCCGCGAGGTGCCCAACGTCTTCCTCTGCGTATCGAGTTTCAACGAGGCCGCCCAGCGCCTCTACGAGCGCCTCGGCTACGAGCGCATCGGCGTCCTTCGCGACTACATCGTCCGCGGCTACGACGAGATCTTCATGCGCAAGGCCCTCGTGCCGGCCAGCGAGTTTCGAAAACGGGTGTGACTGTGTCTATCTGATATGAGACGGCTCGCCATCCTGCTCGCGTTCACCTTTCCGCTGTACGCCACGAAACCCTGTCCGCCGCCTCCTTGCTTCGACCAGCCGTCGGGAATGTTCAACAGGGCGAAGTGCGACAACCTCGCCGACTGGCAGGCCATCGGACACATCACGAAACTGGTGCATCACCCGGCGGGCTATCCCCTTCAGAAAGACTTTGCCACCTTCACCTTCGTCGTCGAGCATTGGGTTCGCCGGGGCAGCGACAGGAAGATCAAGGAGATCCCCTTTCAAGTGGGGTGGTGCCGCAACGTCGAAGTGATGACGAGCGACTACGGCGGATACATGTTCTGGGGGAGGAACAAGCCGGATGTCCCGAACGCGGAATGGGAGTACCTGCACTTCGAGAGGTGCGACATTCCGACCAGTCGCGCGAACGGGCCTGCAGTCAGCGACTCTCACGCAGAGACGCGGAGACTCTCCTCCGCGCTCCCCACTACGCCGCGCGCGTCCCGTCAGCGGCCGTCGATGCGCAGAAACGTGCGGTAGTGGTCGCGGGTGTAGTACGTCTCGCCGCCGTTGCCCTTGATGATCCGGCGCGCCCCGCGGGTCGGCGCTCCCGGCGTCGGCACGGTGTACTCGTGGTAGTAGCCGCGGACTTGGGACGGCAGGCGTCCTTCGCGATTCTGGAAGACGACGCCGTCCTGCCGGTACGGGAACGGGCCTCCGTGCGCGATCAGCTCGAGCACGTGGACCACCGCCTGCCGCTCCGCGGCGTCAGGAATGGCGCGCTCGAGCCGCGAGGCGGCGAGCGCGTGCAGCGCGAGGATCAGGGCGAGAGAAGCGAGCAGCGATCGTTTACCCATGGCGGTCACCACACGAACACGAGATGGAACGGCTCCTCGTCCGCCCTTCGCTCCTCGGCGACGCTGAGCCACGTCTCGATGAGCGTGCCCGCGCATTCCGGGGCGTCGCGCCAGAGCACCCTGGCGTGATGGACGATGAGGACGAAGCCGCGCCGGCTGCCGGCGGCTTCCACCTCGCGCAGGCCGTCGGTGAGGGCGTCCCAATTGCCGCCGAACCAGTCGGGAAAGCGGAGCGTCGCGGCCAGGACGCGGAAGAGCGACTCCTGGTCGTGGATTTCCTCCCCTGCCTCGAAAACATTGGTGGCGTGCAGAAGCTCCTCGCGAACGGTGTCCAGGTCCTCGACGCTCGCGAAGTGCACTGATTCCGCGGTCACGGTCGTCAGCAGGGCGGCGTCGATCACGCGCGCGCTCTCACCACGACGAAAGTCACGTCGTCGTTCGGCGGGGTGTCGCCGTGCCAGCGCTGCACGGCCGCTTCGAGCGAGGCGATGACGCCGTCCACGCCCGGCTCCCGGGCCGCGTCGGCGAAGTCCTGCATGGCCGCGGTATAGCCGAGTTGCTGGGAGGTGCCGTTGGAGCCCTGCAGCAGCTCGGGGAATCCGTCCGTCATGAGCAGCATGGTATCGCCGGAGGCGAGGTCGATGACGGCGTCGTTGTAGTCGGCGCCGAGCGTGCCCAGGGGCGTGGCGTGCAGGGCGATCTCGTCGACCGTGCCGTTGGCCGCGCGGTGGACATACACGGGCGGCATGCCGGCCGAGGCGACGGTGACCTTGTTGCGCTCCAGGCGGGCCACGAGCAGGGCCATGGCCATCCGCGGCAGGTCCATGCGCTTCACCTTCTCCGCGGCCTCGCGCAGAAAGACCGAGGGCGCAGCGTCATTGGCGTAGCCGGAGAAGAGGGCCTTGACCACGGTGACCATCGTGCCGGCGCGGGCGCCGTGGCCGGTGGCATCGCCGACGGCCGCGGAGAGGACGCCGTTCGCGCCCACGTGGAAGTCGTAGTAGTCGCCTCCCACCTCGGTGGCGGTGCGCGTGAAGACGGCCAGGTCGAAGTGCTCGTGCCGCGGCACTTCCTTCGGCAGGAGCGAGAGCTGGAAGCGCCGGGCCTCCTCCAGCTCTGCCGACTTGCGGGCGTACTCCGCCTCCAGCAGCCGCTGCTGCATGGCCTGCTCCTGGTGCTCGCGCTCCTGCGTGACGATGCGCTGCTGCTGCAAACTGAGGTCCTCGGCCATGCGATTGAAGGCCACGGCCAGTTGGCCGATCTCGCTCTTCGTGGAGCCGACCGGCACCCGGGTCATCAGGTCGCCCTGGGCCACGCGCTCGGCGCCGCGCGTCACGGCCTTGACGTCTCGGGTCATGTGATTGGCGATCGGCACGATGCCTAGGAGCAGCCAGCAGATGACGACCATGCCGAAGAGCAGGTTCTTGGCCGCCGTCTTGCGCATGGCCTCGAACGTGTCGCCGACCGGACGTGCCACGCCGATGCGCAGGCCGCTCTGGGGATCGCGGTTGAGGACGACCACCCAGTTCGGAATGGTGGCCAGGGACTCGTTCTTGGCCACCCGCTGGGGCACGCCGATCCCGGAGAGGGTCAGCTTGTCCTGCGGATTGCGGGTATAGAGATTGCCGTCGCGGTCGAGGGCGAAGGCGATCTCGGTGCGGTCTTCGCTCTCGATGCCCAGGACGCGGCGGATGACTTCCTCCGTGCTGACGTGCGCTTGGATCTGCCCGACCACCTTCCCCTGCTGGCGGAGCGGTGCGTCGAACTTCTGGCCGAAGACGAGCGTCGTCCGCTTCTCTTTTTCGGAGAGACGGACCCGGTCGGCGGGCGTGACCTTGTGCGGCGCCGGCTCGGTGGCGGCCACCGACGCGGATTCCGACGTTGCCTTCGATGCCGCCGCACTGGAAGCGACACTGACGGAGGCGGCATTGACCGGTGAGGCATTCACCGGCGCGGCACTAACGGGTGCTGCCTGCGCGACGGCGGGAGGAGCTACCGCAACGGCCGGAGGGGCTACCGCGACCACGGGCGGTGTAACGACCGGTGGGATCATCGCCGTCACACCCGGTGCCGCGTGGGACGGAACAGCCGGCGGCGCGGACGCGCCGGGGTGGGGAGCGTGCTGCATCCGGTACCGCTCGCGCGACTGCGCGCCGCGCATCTCTTTGCCGACGACGCGGGCCATCTCCCGGGCCTTCATCACCGAATTCATCTGGGCATCGAATTCGTCGGAGCGCTTCTTCATGGAAGCCTCGAACGCCTTCTGCGTATCGCCCAGTTGCTTCTCCAGTGCTTCCCGCTCGGCCGGCGTGAGCTCTCGCGCGTGCAGGCCGAGCTGCATGCCCAGCTTCTGCATCTTGTCGAGCTGGCTACGCTGTTCGTCGGTCAGGGTGAAGCGCATGGCCGTGCGCGCCGGCGGGGGGAGGTCGATGACGATGGGCGTCTTCTCCTCATCGAACGAGCTCTCACCGGCATCCGCCTTGTCCGCCTTCTTTTCGCTCTTTTCCGCGTTCTTCTCTTCGGCCGCATCCGCAGCCATCTCCGACGCGGCTTCCTTCGAGGCAACCTTTAGCGCGCTGCTGACGATGCCCGTCACCAGCTCGCCCGGATTGGGCGGAGCCTCCGGGGCTGCCGGCTTCGGTTTCGGTTGCGGCGGCAGGCGATGCTGCGCCACCTGCGGCACCGGCGCCGGGTGCATGGGACGGATCTCGATCGAATCGACCAGGGAGGCCGCGTCGCCCATCGTGGCCAGGATGTTGCGCACGTCCGGCTGGGCGCCCGTACTGGAGAGGGCCGGCAGCGCCGACAGCTCGGCGAGCCGTTGCTCGAGGTCGCTGCGGATGAGGGCCAGCCTCCGGTCCATCTGCCCCGTCAGCCGCTTCGCCTCCGCCTGATACGCCTCCTGCAGCGCCTTCCGCGACGAGTGGTACGAATACACGACGATCGCCGTCAGCGGCACCACCGCCAGCAGGAAGCAGATCAGGATGAGCTGCGTGCGGATCTTCATTTTTCGTTGTCCGTTGATCGTTCGTCGTTGTTCGTGCCAATGACGATCAACCTAGAGTATGACGCGCGAGAATCCTGCGTCATCGCGTTTAAGACGAAAAACTTCGTGGAAAGTTTGGATCAGGCCGGTGTCAATAGAGTGTAGGGCACGACTGCGTCGTGCCGCTGGAGTTTGGACAGTTAGGGTATGTAATTG
>CAZYTO010000042.1:0-25728 GCA_964650405.1 uncultured Thermoanaerobaculia bacterium
CTTCCGGCGAGACTTCCATGAGAGCGATGACCGGCCGGCCCGTTTCCTCGAACACGCGCCGCATCTGCTGGAGGCAGGGCGTCTCAGCCAGGATGACGTCGTCCGGCAGCACGACCGCGAACGGCTCCCTGCCGACGGCGTCCTTCGCCTGCAGCACGGCGTGTCCCAGGCCGAGGGCTTCCTTCTGGCGGACGGAGATGAGGTCCACCATCCGGCTGACGGCATCGACCTCGGCAAGCAGGTCATTCTTGCCGCGGTCGCGCAGCGAACGCTCGAGCTCGGACGTCCGGTCGAAGTGGTCGAGAATCGCGTCCTTTCCCTTCGAGCTGACGATCACCAGCTTGTTCAGACCCGACCCCAACGCCTCTTCGATCCCGTACTGCAGGATGGGCTTGTCGACGAGAGGCAGCATCTCCTTGGGGATGACTTTCGTCGCCGGAAAGAAGCGCGTGCCGAACCCGGCACAGGGAAATACGCAGGTGCGAAGGGACGCGGTCATGGCCAGCGAAGCATAACAAACGAGTCCTGAGTGCCGGGTGCCGAGTGCCTGCACTTCGCGAGCGCGGCCGTCCGGGACAGTCACCGATCCGGCATGCCGTCACCTGCGGTGGACGACGGCGGAGGGCTGGAGCCGCATCTGGTATCCCAGTCCGCTCGGCTGAAAGCCCGCCTCGGCGAGGTATGGCGCGATGGCGCTTTTCGATACCGGAGTGCCGTTGGCCTCGACGATGAGCAGCGCCCGTCGGCCACCCTCCCGGACGAGGGACGCCAGTGCCGCGGCGATGGCCCGGGCCACGATTGCGCGTTGCGGCTCGTCCTCCGGCAAGTAGACATTGAGCTGTTTTTCGCCGCGGCCGACGTATGCGGCCAGCGCGCCGTTGACCAGGATTACGCTTGCGCCGACGGCCCGCTGCAGACCCGCTTCGGGCCACGACACCAGGGCGCCGTACGGATTGGCCGGGTCGGTGGCAGCGAGCATGACCACTTCCGGCTCGTCGGGCTCGTCGCGGAGGGAGCGGAGGAGGTCGAGCGCTCCGGCGGTGGCGAACTGCGAGGCACCGAGGCCGGCCACGAAGTAGCCGCGGCGCGCGCGGCCCCCCTCCTCCATGGCCTTCAGGACGGGATACACGGCACTGAAGCCGCCGTAGATCGACTCGACGGCGGCCGCCTCGCGGACGACCACGCCGTAACGGGAGAGGAGCTGGTGGGCGACGGCGCTGACGTGCTCGGTCTGGGTGGAGGCGCGTGCGTTGCGCGTAGCACCTGCGGAACCGCCGGATCGCAGCAGGAGCGACTCGACCAGCGACCAGCGGCCCTGGGTCGTGAGCGGTGCCTCGCGGCGCGAGCGGAACGAGCCGCGCGGCTTCGTGACGCGCCGCGCCGAGGCCCTGCCGCGCGTGAACGCCCGCAGCGCGTGAAACGTGTCGTTCGTCACCACCCCGCGCCAGACGAGGTCCCACAGTTGATCGATCAGCTCGTTCGCGAAGCCACCGACCGATGCGTGGATCTGGGCGAAGAACGACGCGCCGTGGGTGCGGAGGTAATCGACGATCGGTTCGTGGAGCGGGGACGCCCCAGCCTGCCCCGCGTCACCGGAGGCGATCGCCCGGTCCTCGCGCAGCAGCGGGAGGTGATCGGTGAGGTAGAGGGCCACGCGCCCGTCGTGCTCGCCGAGAGGCTCGAGGCCCACCCAGACGATCTCGCCTGCCGCGCTGAGCATGTCCAGATCGCTGGGGCGGTACTCGCCGATGCGGGCAGCCAGGATCTCGCTTTCGAAGATCGACGCGGCCAGGGGATAGCCCTGGATCGTCTCGACGGTGTCGAGCAGCGCCTCCAGGCCGCTGCGCTTCTTCGTCACGCCCTGCCACGAGGCGAGGAGCCGGGCGTACGCGGGCGTCTCCACCGGCTCCACCTCGTGGCGCAGTTTGGCCAGCGAGCGCCTCCGCACGATGCGCAGCACCTCGGCATCGCACCATTCGCGCTGCGTCCCGCCCGGGCGGAACTCTCCCTCGATCAGCCGGCCGCGCTCCACGAAGGGCTCCAGCGCTCCCGTCACCACGGCAACGCCGATCCCGTACCGGTGCACCACGTCCTGTGGCGTGAACGGCCCGTGGGTCCGGGCGAAGCGGAGGATGAGGTCACCGGCCGGGTCGGTCACCGGCTGGAGATACCGTTCGGCCACGCCGGCCGGCAGGGCCGTGCCCACGACGTCGCGGTAACGCGACGCGTCTTCCGCGGCAATGAGGCGTTTCTCGCCTGCGATGACGACTTCGAGGATGCGCCCGGCCTTCGCCAGTTCGCGCGCGGCGTCGCCCGCATCGGCGAGTGACCGCGCCGCCAGCTCTTCCAGCGACAGGTCGCCGATGCGCAGCAGCAGGTCGTGAACGGCATCGGCGGATTTTGCCTTGTGGCGGTCGTCGAGATGCTGCAGCTCCAGCTCGACCTGGGCCAGCGCGCCGGGGTCGAGCAGCTCGCGCAGCTCCGGCTCGCCGAGGAGCTCGCGGAGCTGGGCCTGGTCGATGGCCAGGGCTTGGGCGCGGCGCTCGGCGAGCGGCGCGTCACCGTCATAGAGAAAGTTGGCCACGTAGCGGAAGAGAAGGGAGCCGGCGAAAGGCGAGGGCTTGGGCGTGTCGGCCACGACCACGCGGATCTGCCACTCGCGCAGTTTCTTCATCGTCTCGACCAGTGCCCGGACGTCGAAGACGTCGCGCAGCACCTCGCGGTAGGTCTCGAGGATCATCGGGAACGACCCGAAACGCGCCGCGACCTGCAGCAGATCGTAGGCCCGCTTCCGCTGCTGCCAGAGAGCCGTGCGCTGGTCGGGGCGGCGTTTGGGAAGCAGCAGCGCGCGCGCCGCCGCCTCGCGGAACTTCGCCGCGAAGAGGGACGACGAGCCGAGCTGCCGCACGACGAGATCCTCCACTTCGTCCGCGTCGGGGACGACCAGCTCCGCCCGGGGCGGTGCATCCGTCTCGGGGAAGCGGACGATGAAGCCGTCGTCGCTCCACATCGTCTCGACGTCGATCCCGCTCTCGTTGCGCACCTTGGCCGTGACCGCCATCGCCCACGGCGCGTGAATGCGCCCGCCGAACGGCGTCAGGACGCAGACGCGCCAGTCGCCGAGGTCGTCGAGCACCCGCTCCACGACGATGGTGCGGTCGTCCGGAATGGCATTCGTGGCGGCGAATTGGTCGTCGAGGTACTGCAGATAGTTGCTCGCCGCAAGGACGTCCAGATCGTGCTCGGTGGTGAGCTTCCGGATGGCCGCGGCCGGCTTCATGGCCCGCAGCTCGCGCACGAGACGCCCGATGGCCTCGCCGAAGGGGACCGTGCGCTCGGCCGCGTCGGCCCTCCAGAAGGGCATTCTTCCCGGCTGGCCGGGCGCGGGTGTGACGACCACGCGGTCGTGGGTGATCTCCTCGATCCGCCACGTCGAAGCGCCGAGGAGAAAGGTCTCGCCGACGCGCGACTCGAAGACCATCTCCTCATCGAGCTCCCCCACGCGCGCGCTCCCTTTCTCGGCGCCGGCGAGGAATACGCCGTACAGGCCGCGGTCGGGGATGGTGCCGCCGCTGATGATGGCGATCTGCTTCGCGCCCGGCCGCGCGGTGACGGTATTCGCCGTGCGGTCCCACGTCAGGCGCGGGCGAAGCTCGGCGAATTCGTCGCTCGGATAGAGGCCGGAGAGCATGTCCAGCACGCCGTCGAAGGCCGTGCGTCCGAGGTCCGCGTACGGCGCCGCCGTCCGTACGAAGGCGAAGAGGTCGTCCACATGCCAGTCGTCGACGGCCACCATGGCCACGATCTGCTGGGCAAGGACGTCGAGCGGATTGCGCGGATAGCGTGTCGGCTCGATCGCGCCCGTCTTCATGGCCTCGGTTACGGCCGCGCAGGCCAGCAGATCGCCGCGGTACTTCGGAAAGATGATCCCCTCGCTGACGGCGCCGACGTTGTGGGAGGCGCGCCCGATCCGCTGCATGCCGCTGGCGATCGACGGCGGCGCCTCGATCTGGACGACGAGATCGATGGCTCCCATGTCGATGCCCAGCTCCAGCGAGGAGGTGGCCACGAGCGCCGGGAGCCGGCCCGATTTCAGGTTGTCCTCGATCTCGATGCGCTGCGCGCGGGCGATCGAGCCGTGATGGGCCTGCACGAGCGTCTCGCCGGCCAGCTCATTGAGCGCCGCGGCCAGCCGCTCCGCCAGGCGGCGCGAGTTGACGAAGATCAAGGTCGAGCGGTGGGTGCGGATCAGCTCCAGCAGTCGCGGGTGAATGGCCGGCCAGATCGACGCCCTGCCTTTCCCGCCCGCCCCCGAGCCGCTGGGAATCGGGTCGTCCCGCTCCGACAGTTTGGCCATCTCCTCGACCGGCACTTCCACCTTGAGCTGTAGCCGCTTGCGCTCGTCGGTGTTGATGATCGTGACCGGACGGAAGGAGGTCCGGTGCGGGCTCGTGAATTCGTCGTGGAGCTGGAGGGTGGGGGTGTCTGGCTCGGCCGCCGCGGTGGGCAGTTGCTGGTTGGCCCGGTCGCTCAGCGCGTCGCAACCTCCCAAGAATCTCGCCACCTCCTCGAGGGGCCGCTGGGTGGCGGAGAGGCCGATCCGTTGCGGCGGTTTCTCGCAGTTGCGGGCGAGCCGTTCCAGCGAGAGGGCCAGGTGTGCGCCGCGTTTGCTGGGTACGAGTGCGTGGATCTCGTCGAGGATGATCGTCTCGACGTTGCGAAGTAGCTCGCGGGCGCCGGACGTCAGCATCAGGTAGATCGACTCCGGCGTGGTGATGAGGATGTCGGACGGGTCCTTGAGAAAGCGGGTGCGCTCTTTCGGCGGCGTGTCACCAGTGCGGATGGCGATCGACGGCATGGTGAAGCTGGTGCCGCGCTCGCTGGCGAGATTGGCGATGCCGGCCAGCGGCGCACGAAGATTGCGCTCGACGTCGACTGCCAGCGCCTTCAACGGCGAGATGTAGACGACCCGGCAGCGCTTCGCCGCGTCACTCTGTCGAGCGGTCCGTTGTTTTGCCGCCTTTCCGGCGATGGCACGTTTGCGGCTTTGCGCCATTCGCAAACCTTCCGGCCCGGCCTGCTCGCGAATCGCCGGCCCTTGCCGGCTGTCCCCTGTCTCACGCTCGCCGCTCGCCCCTCCCCGCTCGCCATTCACAAACATCAATTGATTGAGCGCCCAAAGGAACGCCGTCAGGGTCTTGCCGCTGCCGGTCGGCGCAAAGATCAGGGTCCAGTCGCCTTTGGCAATGGCCGGCCAGCCGAGATCCTGCGCGCGCGTGGGCGCGGGAAAGGAGGCCGTGAACCAGTCACGGACGGTTTCGTGAAACATCTCCAGCGAGGTGGTCAACTTATGAACCTTTGAATCCCGCAGGCTGGACATTCAGTCTATCCGCTGCAAGAATGGTTGCGAGTCTCCAGGCGACGACAAGGCGAGGGAAGGGAATGCGGCTCAAGGTGCTCGGCGCCTACGGCGCGTCGGACGCGGAACATAACCTCACTGGGTACCTGCTGGACGACTGGTTTGCGGTCGATGCCGGCACCCTGACCTCGAAGCTGTCGCTCGCTCAACAGGCACGGATCCACGCGGTTTTCATTACGCATTCGCACGCGGACCACATTCGCGACCTGCCCCACTTGATCCTCAACCGCCACACGCAGAACACCAGCCCATTGACGATTTTCGCGGCCCGCGACGTCATGGACCTCCTGGTGGCCAATGTCTTCAACGGGACGGTCTGGCCGGACTTCGCCGCCATCGACGCCCCGCACACAGGGAAGCCGCCGGTCCAATACCGCTCGCTCACGCCCGGCAAGCGGGTGATGTTCAACAACGTGGCCATCACGCCCGTACCGGTCGAGCATCAGATCCCCGCCTCCGGCGTCATCCTGGAGATGAACGGCCAGTCGATCTGCTTCACCGGGGACACCGGGCCGACGTCCGAGATCTGGAAGCGGACCAACAAGACCTCCAGTGTCGTCGCCGTCGTCACCGAGGCATCGTATCCGAACGATCAGCAGGACCTGGCCACGCTCACCGCCCACCTCACACCGGAAACGTTCGGCACGGAGCTGAAGAAGATCACGGCCGACGCTCCGGTCTATGCCAGTCACCGCAAGATCCCCTTCGAGCGCGACATCGAATCGCAGATCCGCAACCTTCGCGACCGGCGGGCCCGGGTGCTGCTGGAGAAGAATTACACGCTGTAGAAGTTCATCCTGAGCCCAACACAGCGCGGGTGCGCTGCACCTGGAAGAAGAAACGACGAGGGGACGAGTCACGCGGAGACGCGGAGACCGCGGAGGTTTGCTTTTCTCCGCATCCTCCGTGTCTCCGCGTGATGGGTTTTTCAGCTCGTAAGACCCGCATGAGTGGGAGTTTCTTGGAAGCGCTGGTGGTGGGCGGTTGGGAGCGAAGGATCAAAGCGGGGCATGCCCTCACGTTTCATCCTGAGCGCGGGTGGTGTGTGGTTTGAGAGCGAACGATCAAAGCGTGGCATACCCGTACGTCGCAACTCACCCTGAAACTGCCGGCCTTCGGCGTTGCGCCTAGTTCTGACCCTTCGCTCACGCCCGCCCGCCGCCCACGCTCAGGGTAAAGAAGGCTTGATCCCCAGCTCGCGATCGATCTCCGCCGGCTGGTAGATCAGCCCGTCCTTCACCACGGTCACGACCTTGCGGATGTCGCTGATGTTCGCGGCCGGGTCGCCGTCGACGAGGATGAAGTCGGCGAGCTTGCCCGGCTCGACCGAGCCGAGCGTGTCAGCTCGGTGCATGACCGTAGCCGCGCCGAGGGTGGCGATCCGCAGCACTTCCGGCGCGGGGATGCCTGCCTGGACGTAGAGCTCGAGCTCCCGGTGCAGGGCGAAGCCGGGCATCGAGTCCGTTCCGGCGACGATGGTGATGCCGTTGTCGTGCATCAGCTTCACCATGGCCAGCATCTTCCGGAACGAGTCCTTGTAGCGCTGGTCCATGCCGTCGGGCACGGGGAGGCCTTCGGAAAGGAAATTGCGGCGAACCTGCGACGGCATGCGGTCGGCGACAGTGACGTAGCCCGGCGAAATCGCCCCTTTCCGCGAACAGAACATCTCCTCGAAGATAGAGAGGGTCGGATCGCTGACGGTCTTGTGCTCTTTCAGCAGGTCGATGAACGCCCGCACCTCGGGGGAGTCGAGGTCGAGCGTGGCCGCGCGCTCGGCCACGGAGGTGAACCGGGCCGGCGTACGCGTCTCCTTCAGGTCCCGGAAGAAGTTGAGGAAGAGGAAGTTTGCATGCTGGATCTCGTCGTAGCCGGCGCGTACCGCGTCGTCGGCAAACATGCCGGACGGAATGTGACCGCTCACGCGCAGGCCGCGCTCGTGCGACGTCCTGGCGATGAACGGCACCAGCTCCGGCTTGATCGAGCTGTAGATCTTCGTCTGCTCGAAGCCGAGGGGGGCGACCTTGTCGAGGACCTTGCGGAAGTCGTCCTCGCTGTCGACGATCAGCTTGGTCGGACCGGTGTACGGGCCCGAGCCGTCGATGAGTGCGGCCAGCACCAGGCGCGGACCGACGGATGTGCTCTCTCCGAACTTCTTCTTCAGCTCCACGACCGTGTCGACGTCGTTGCCCAGGTCGCGCGCGGAGGTGACGCCGTTGGCAATGTCGAGCAGCCCCTGGTCCTCGAACATGTGCGCGTGCATGTCCCAAAGGCCGGGCAGCAGCGTCCGGCCGCGGGCGTCGATCTTCTCCGTGGCATAGGCCGGCTGAATGCTGCCGTCCGGGCCGACCATCTCGATCTTGTTGCCCCTCACGAGGACGGTCGTCCCGGGAGTGGAGGTCTTCGTCACGGGATTGAAGAGCCGCGCGTTCGTGACGAGGATGGCGCCGCTGGACGGCTTGTGCGTGAGGCGGGCTGTGCGTGCCGCAGCATCGGTATCGCTCCACGTCTTCTGCGTGTCGATCAGTTTCTGCGCCGTCTCTCGTCCCCACCCCTCGCGGATGAGCGAAGCCCAGGAGGAGACGTTGCCGAAGAGCTCATTCGCGTCGTCGAGCCAGAACAGGGACGGCGTGAAATCGAGACCGGTGACCGCGTAACAGGTGAGGTGTTGCTTGTGCCCTTCATGCTCGACCGTGATGTCGCCGAGCTTGCGGATCGACGCCTCTCCTGCCGGGAGCAGGGCCAGCTTGTGCCCCGGCGCAGCCAGCAGGGCCTTCGCCAGGATCCCGTTCTCTTCGGGCGTCCCGTTCATGCTGACGTAGACCGCGTCGTGGTTCCCGGAGCTGCCCTTCTCCGCGCCGTTGTTCCACGCGCCGCCGGTGAATGATTCGTCGACGGCGGCCTTGAAGTAGTCGTTGCCTTTCGACGTGATGGCGACGGGGATGAGGCGGGCGTTCGTCTCGATCGTGCTGTCGATCTTCGGCCCGCGCCCGCGATCGTTGAATTCGAAGTGCGACGTGCGCGTCGCCCCGTTCACGCTGACCGTTTCTTGGCCCGCCTTGCCCGGACCCATGAGGAAGTCGTAGTGCCGGACGGTCTCCACCACGGCCGCCGGCGCTGCGGCATCGGGTGCCGCGGATGCGGCAGCGGCCGGCGCTGGAGCTGGTTTTTGAGGTACCTGCGAGCAGGCGGCGGCGAACAGGGCGAGGAGAGCGAGGCGCGATTTCATGGCCGGAAAGTCTACCCGCCGACTCCTGCCCGGACGTGAACATTTTGTATCCATAGGGGAGGAGGTAAATGATCTCCCTCGCCGGCACGACAACTGAATGGAACGGGCCGGCGTGCTGCGGAGGACAAGGACGGGGCTCTCACGGTAAATTCGCGTCTACATGCCCCGGCCGCCCGTGTCCGCGATCCTGCATACGCTCAACGAGATCGAGAACATCGAGGATTGCCTCCGCTCGGTCGAGTGGGCGGACGAGATCTACGTCGTCGACGCCTTCTCCAGCGATGGAACGGTCGAGCTGATCCGGGAGAAGTTCCCCCGCGTGCGGCTGGAACAGCGCGAGTACCTCGGCGCCGCGGCGACGAAGAACTACGCCATGGACCGGGCCGCCCATGACTGGATCTACGTCATCGACGCCGACGAGCGGGTGACACCGAGACTCCGCGAGGAGCTGCTGCGGACGCTAAACGGCGAGCTGACGCTGTGGGCGTACTCGGTGGGCCGCCTCAACTTCATGCTGGGGCGGAAGGTGCGGTTCAGCGGCCTGCAGCGTGATCGCGTCACCCGCCTCTTCCACCGCGGCCACGCCCGCTATCCGAACAAACGCGTCCACGCCGACCTCCTCGTCGACGGCGAGACCGGCCGCCTGGCCGCGAAGATGGACCACTACTACATCCGCACCTTCGATCACATGATCGCGAAGATGACACGCTATGCGGATTGGGCCGCCGCGCAGATGTACATCGACGGCAAGACCACCGGCCTGTGGGGCATCGTCAGCCATCCGCTGGGCAAGTTCGTCCGCGACTATGTCTTCAATCTCGGCTTCCTGGACGGCACGCCCGGCCTGATCTCGGTCGGCATGCACGTCTACTACACGTTCTGGAAGTACGCGAAGCTGTGGGAGCTCACCCAGCTCAAGCGGCTCGGCAGGCCCGTGCCTCTCCCGAAGCTGGACGAGTCGGACGCGACGTGGGAGCTGCCGTGGAAGAAGACAGCCGCGGCTCGCGATACCTGACCCGCGCCGGAAGCCCGCTCACTGCTTCTTCGGGTTCTTCGGCGGCTCCGCGTTCGATGGGTCGTCCTTCGGCTGCTCCCCCTCCCGGACGTACTGCGCCATCTCCGGCGGGACGTTGCGCTTGATGAGGTCGATCTGACGGAAGGCGATGCCGCCTTCGAACTTCCAGGAGTGCCGGGGGCGGTAGACGCCGATGTCGTGGACGCGTGAGCCGACGACGAAGCGCAGGACGTTTCGCCGATAGTCGAAGGCGCGGCCGTTGCGGGTGTGGACGGCGGCGTCGATCCGGTAGGTGCCGGCCACGAGGTCGAGCGAGGGCATGACGAAGCGCACCCGCCCGTCGCGGTCGAGCCGCTCCGGCATGTAGCCTTCCAGCTCGGTATTCGTCCCGTAAACGCAGGCGCCGTCGGCGTGATAGATGCCGATCCCGAAGACGAAGTCCTCCTGGGCCTCGCGGACGCGGACGTCGAGCTCGACGGTCACCGGCGTTCCGGCGCCGAGGGCCACGAGATCGAAACCCTTGTCATCGACGATGGCCACGCGGGACAGCACGATCTCGCCGGATCCCCAGCGCTCCTCTTCGAGCTCGCTCTTCGCGGCCTGTGGAGGCGGTTCTTCTTTGGCATCTGCTGCCGGCGCCGCGGCAGTTTCGCGGCGCGCCGCACGCCCTTCCACACCGGCCTTCCCGCCGCTGACGTTCTGCAGGTAATCGTCGACCACGCGGACAGGATCGCCGATGGCCTTGGCCTCGCCGTGATCCAGCCAGAGGGCCCGGTCGCAGAGGTTGCGCACCTGGTCGAGCTGGTGCGTGACGAAGAGCAGGGTCACGCCGCGGTACTTCATCTCCTGGATCTTGGCCACGCACTTCTGGGAGAACTCCTCGTCGCCGACGGCCAGTACTTCGTCGATGAGCAGCACGTCGGGGTCGACGTGGACAGCCACGGAAAAACCGAGGCGTACGTACATGCCGGAGGAGTAGGTCTTCACGGGCTGATCGAGGAACGGCCCCACGCCGGAGAACTCGACGATGCGGTCGAAGCGCGACTCGATGTCCCGCCGCGCCAGGCCGAGCATGATGCCGTTGATGTAGATGTTCTCCCGCCCGGTGATCTCGGGATGGAAGCCGGCGCCGAGCTCGATGAGCGCGGCCACGCGCCCGGTGATGGCCACCCGCCCCGCGGTCGGCTTGAGGATGCCCGACACGATCTTGAGCAGCGTCGACTTCCCCGAGCCGTTGCGTCCGACGATGCCGAAGGCTTCGCCGCGGTGGACGTTGAAGGAGACGTTCTTCAGCGCCGGTACCGTCGCCTCCGGCTCGAGCTTCAGGTCCCGCTTGAGCAGCGCACTCTTCAGCGTCGCGAACTGCGAGCGCCGCCCGAGGAGGCGGTAGGACTTGGAGACGCGGTCGAGGCGGATTGGGTAGTCGGCGCTCATGAGGATTCAATGCATGAAGGATGCGGAGTGGAGGATGAACGGGACTCTTCCGCGAGCTGACGAGCCGTTCCTTCGCCCTTCGCCCTTCGCCCCTCGCCCTTCGCCTTCATATTGCTTCCGCCAGCGTGTCGCGCAGCCGGTCGAACACGAACATGCCGGCGGCCAGCGAGGCAGCCGCATAGACGACCATCAGCAACGAGTCGGCCAGGCCGGGGAGATGACCGTGGAAGACGACGTCCTGATACGAGACGACGAACGAGGTCATGGGGTTGAGGCGCAGAAGCGCGCGCAGCGGTCGGGCGTCGATGCGTTCGATGGGGTAAATGATCGGCGTGATGAAGAAGCCGAGCTGAATGAAGTTCGTCATCAGGTCGCGCAAATCGCGAAAGAGCACCGACGCCGAGGAGACGGCCATGGCGATGCCGGCCACGAAGATGCTCTGCGCGAGCATGAAGAGGGGCAGGAGGAGGATATAGATCGTGATGGTGACCTTGCCGAAGAGCACGAAGGCGAGGAGAGCGGCCAGCAGGATGGGGACGGCCAGGGCGAAGTGCACCAGGTGGGATAGGACGACGACCAGCGGCAGGGCCTCGGCCGGAAACATGACCTTCTTGATCAGCCCCGCGTTCGCGGTGATGGCGTTGGTGGATTCGAGCACCGCCGCCGAGAAGAACGTCCAGGGCAGGATGCCGGCGAAGAGGAAAAGCGGATAGGTCGGGCCGGCCTGCTGGGGCAGGAACTTCGTGAAGACCAGCGTGTAGATCGCCAGCAGCAGCAGGGGATTGGCCAGCGACCAGAAGAACCCGAGGACCGAGCCGCGATAACGCGCCTTCAGGTCGCGCGCGGTCAGCGCGGCGATCAACTGGCGGTGCCGGTAGAGTGCCTTCAGCTCGTCCAAGGGTGCTGAGTGCCGGGTGCCGGGTGCCGGGTGCCGAGCGGAATTGGTCCACGCCTCAGCACTCAGCACTCAACACTGAGCACTGTTCTCACGCGTCATCGGTGACGATCAGCATGATCGTCGTCGCGCCGATCTGGAACTCCGACTTGTCGGCCAGCTCGCGGATCTCGGTAATGCGCTCGCCGTCGATGAGCGTACCGTTCGTCGACTTGAGGTCCTCGAGCTGTACGAGCGCGTCGCGCACTTCGACGACGGCATGCTGGCGCGAAGCCTCGCTGTCATTGAGCACGAAGTCGGCGCCGGAGCGGCCGATGGTCACTCGCGGCTTCTCGATGCGGTAGACGGTGCCGGCGTCGTTGCCGCTGATGACGGCCAGCGAGAGGCGCCGGCCGGCGGGGAGCTTCGGCGCCGCGCTCACGTTGCCGGTGGACCGATCGGGGAGTGGCGAGGCCTCGGTGGTATCGACAGCTTTCGGCTTTTCGGACGAGCGCGTGCGGGTCTCGTCGGAGCGGCGGGCGAAGGTGCTTTCGCCGGCCTCACCCCCGGCTGCCGGTTTGGCGGCAAAGGCTGGGTTCTGGATCTCGAAGACCGTGCTGCACTTCGCGCACTTGATCTTCTTCGAAGGCTTCCGCTCGAAACGATCCTCGTCGTACTGGTAGCGCGCCCTGCAGTTTGAACACTCGATGATCACGGACGGCCCCGACGATAGCAGAAAACGCGCATAAAATTCGCGGCCATGAAACGCCTTGCCGCCCTGCTCTTCCTCGCCCTCGCCGCCTGCCGCCAGGAAAGCCCGGCGCCGGCTGCGAACGCGCCGGCCGCTCCGGCCGCAGCCGCCAAGGGGAACGTCCTGCCGGACGCGGCCCAGCGGGTCAAACAGTTTCCCCGCACGGTGATCGATTACGACCACTCGCTGCTCAGCGACGGCGACCGGGCCGTCGTGGCCAAGCTGATCGAGGCCTCGAAGCAGATCGACGAGATCTTCTGGCGCCAGGTCAGCGAGAACAACCCGGCCCTGCGCCAGCAGTTGAGCGCGAGCGCCGGCCATTCGCCGCTCGACGCGGCCGGCTACGACTACTTCCTGATCAACAAGGGACCTTGGGATCGCCTCAAGAGCGACGAGCCGTTCATCGCTCCGTTTACGAAGAAGCCGGAAGGTGCCGGCTTCTATCCCTCCGACCTGACCAAGGACGAGCTCGAGAAGTACATCGCCGCCCATCCGCAACAGAAGGACGCGTTGCAGGGGCTGTTCACCGTCGTGCGGCGCGATGGCGCGAACCTCGCCGCCGTTCCCTACTCGAAGGTCTACACCGGCCAGCTCGAGCTCGCCGCCAAGAGCCTTCGCGATGCGGCGGCGCTGACGGCGAACGCTTCACTGAAGGCCTACCTCACCAAGCGCGCCGATGCGTTCCTCAGTGACAACTACCGCGATTCCGACATGGCCTGGATGGATCTCAACGGCCCGATCGAGGTGGTCATCGGCCCGTACGAGGTGTACGAGGACAATCTCTTCAACTACAAAGCGTCGTTCGAGTCGTTCGTGACGGTGGTCGACGCGCCGGAGAGCGCGAAGCTGGCCACGTACGCGAAGGCGTTGCCGGACATGGAGAAGAACCTCCCCGAGCCGGAGCAGTATCGCAACCCGAACCGCGGCAGCGAGTCCCCCATCCGCGTCGTCCAGGAGATCTACACCGGCGGGGACGCCCGCCGCGGCGTGCAGACGGCCGCCTTCAACCTGCCGAACGACGAGTACGTGCGCGAGAAGAAGGGTTCCAAGAAGGTCCTGCTCAAGAACGTCATCAACGCGAAGTACCGGCAGTCGGGTGAGCCGATCGCCAAGCGCGTGCTCGACCCGGCCCAGCTCTCCCTCCTGAACTTCGAGGCGTTCTTCAACCAGATCCTCTTCCACGAGCTCTCGCACGGCCTGGGGCCGGGCTACCTCACCCAGAACGGCCAGAAGGTGGAAGTGCGCATCCCGCTCAAGAACCTCTACTCGACGATCGAGGAGTCGAAGGCCGACGTGCTCGGCCTGTGGAACATCCTCTACGCGCGCAACCACGGTCTGCTGACTGCCTTCGACGAGAAACAGCTCTACGCTACGTACGCTGGTCTGATGTTCCGCTCCATGCGCTTCAGCGTGGGAGAAGCCCACGGACGCGGCACGGCCCTGCAGTGGAACTGGATCCGCGAGAAGGGCGGCATTGTGCCCATGGCAGACGGCAAGTTCACGGTCGACTTCGCGAAGTTCGGCGACGCGGTGAAGTCGCTTTCGACGGAACTGCTGACCATCGAGGCCACGGGCGACTTCAACCGCGCCAACGCCCTGCTGGAGAAGTACGGCAAGACCAACGCCGAGATCGACGGCGTCAACGCCAAGCTGACCGACATCCCGGTCGACATCGATCCCGTCTTCCCGGCGGCAGGAGAGAAGTAGCCAGGATCAAAGCAGTATGGATCATCACCGGTGGTCGAACATTGCCGCCGCACGGACGAGCTATCAGTCGGGCGATACGGCCTGTGCCGGCGGTCCGATCGAGGCCGTTTTCGAGGTTGCGGCCCGCTGCAACCTGGCCTGCCGGATGTGCGCGATCAACTACGACTCGAGGTACCGCCCGTCGGGCGGCCGGCCGCCCTTCTTCGAGCCGGACCTCTTCGAGCGGCTGCGCCCGCTCTTCCCGTCGCTGTTGCGCGCCTCCCTCTTCGGCCTCGGCGAGCCGACTCTGAACCGTCACCTGGTCGACTACGTACGCGAGCTCTCCGCCGCCGGAGTCGAGGTCGCATTCAACACGAACGCCACGCTGATCGACGACGCGAAGGCGGAAGCACTGGCCCTGGCAGGTACCGATTCCGTCACCGTCTCCATCGACGGCGCCACCGCGGCAAGATGCGGTGACGGGCGAGGCGTACACATGCGGGACCTTAGGCAGTGGACGAAGCGAACGGGTAAGCGGGCTTTAAGTGCAAAGCCCCCTACCCCTTCGGCCGCCGTCGTCCCGACTTCATCCTGCGGATGGTCGTCCGCGGCTTCTGATCGACAACGCCGCCGGCCAGTTCGATGGCGGCGCGCAGGTAGGGCTCGATGTAAGGAGCATCGACATCGGCGAGGGTACGCAGGGTGACGTGGCGAACGGTCGAACCCTTGCCGAGAAGCACACCGGCCGGATCGTCGAGCGAAGCGCCTTCGTTGAAGCCTAGGTTCACATGCTTCGCGTAGACGGCGATGTGGCAGAAGCTCCCGTTCTGCCACAGCGGCGTGTGGTGAAAGCCAATGCTGACAGCGTTGTAGGCGTCCCAATCGGTCTCGTTCGCCGTCGGGGCGATGGCGATGACCTTTGCGCGCATGACCAGGGCCAGCTCGGCGATTTTCGCGTCAAACGGCGCGAGGAATTCGAGCAGCTCGGGAGCGGGCGGGCGGAGGCGTTTCATGGGTTATCAATACTCCCCGCTGCCCGCTCGCCCGTCTCCCGCTCGCCTATTTCGTATGCGCCCAGTCCGTGTGAAGGAACGGCGCGTCGGCACCCTTGTCGTTGCGCTGGTAGGTGTGCGAGCCGAAGTAGTCGCGCTGGGCCTGGGTCAGGTTCTGCGGGAGCAACTCTGAGCGGTAGGCGTCGAAGTAGGCGAGCGAGGCCGACATGGCCGGAGCGGGAACGCCTGCCGCCTGGGCGCTGGTCACGGCGCGGCGCCAGGCCCCTTCCGACTTCGCCACCGAGGCGCTGAAGGCATCGTCGAGGAGCAGGTTGGCCAGCGACTTGTTGCGCTCGTAGGCCTGCATGATGGAGTCGAGGAACTTCGCGCGGATGATGCAGCCGGCCTTCCAGATGCGGGCCATCTCGCGCATGTCGATGCTCCAGTTCCACTCCCGGGAGCCGGCCTGGATCAGGGCCATGCCCTGGGCGTAGCTGCAGATCTTCGAGGCGTATAGCGCGTCGTGGACGTCGTTGATGAACTGCTGGCGGTCGGAGACGTTCGGCGCCGAGGCCTTCCCGCCGAGCTTCTTCGCCGCGACGAGCCGCTCGTCGCGCATCGACGACAGCACACGGGCATCGATGGCCGCGGCGATGGTCGGGACGGGAACAGCCAGGTCGAGGGCCACCTGCGCGGTCCACTTGCCCGTTCCCTTCTGCCCGGCCTTGTCCAGCACCTTGTCCACCAGCGCGCCGCTCCCCTCGGCGTCCTTGACGCGGAAGATGTGCGCGGTGATCTCGATGAGGAACGACTCCAGGTTGGTCTTGTTCCACGACTCGAAGATGCCGGCCAGCTCGTCCGGCGATGCGCCCAGACCCTTGCGCAGCATCTCGTAAGCCTCGGCGATGAGCTGCATGTCGCCGTACTCGATGCCGTTGTGCACCATCTTCACGAAGTGGCCGGCGCCGTCGGTGCCGACGTGCGTGACGCAGGCGCCGGAGTCGCTCTTGGCGGCGATGGCCTCGAAGACGGGCTTGATGGCGTTCCAGGAGAAGTCGGAGCCGCCGGGCATCAGCGAGGGGCCGAAGCGCGCACCTTCTTCGCCGCCTGAGACACCGCTGCCGACGAAGTGGAGCTTCTTCGCTTCCATGCGCTTCGTCCGCTCCTGGGTATCCTTGAACCAAGAGTTGCCGCCGTCGATGACGATGTCGCCCTCTTCCAGCAGGGGAGCGAGGCGGTCGATGGTCATGTCCACCGGCGCGCCGGCCTTGATCATCATCATCATCCGGCGCGGCCGCTCCAGCGACTGCACGAGCTCTTCGAGCGTCTTCGTGCCGGTGAACTTCTTTCCCGCATTCGCGCCGACGAACTGGTCGACCTTCTCGGTCTCCAGGTTCCAGACGGCGACGGAGAAGCCGTGATCTTCGACGTTCTTCGCCAGGTTCTCGCCCATGACGGCGAGGCCGATCATCCCGAACTGTGCTTTGCTCATCCGAACTCCCTCATTGTGAAACTGGATTGAAGCCTCATGCCGGTGGCTACGACTTCACGAGCGCTCCCTTGACCACGTCGGCGAGCTTGGCCAGCCCGGCATCGACGTCGCTGCCGAGGCTGATGCTGACGGCGCGGCGGTTGCGGCTGGCCAGCGACTGGAAGTCGCCGATGGCCTGGGCGCGCACGAGCACGCCGAAGGTGAAGGGCTCGCCGGGAATCGGCACATCGCCCCCCGGACCGCCGGTGAGCTGGAGGAAGACGCCGTTGTCGGCGCCGCCTTTGTGGAGCTGGCCGGTGGAATGGAGGAAGCGGGGTCCGTAGCCGGTGGTGGTGGCCACGCGGCGCTCGCGGGCGATGGTCTCGCGGATCCCGGCGATCGCGGCGTCGCGCTCCGGCGACTGGCCGAAGTACTCAGTGAGGGCGACGTAATCGCCGGCCTTGACCTTGGCCAGGAGGGCGTCGATGGCCGCGGTGTCGTCGGGCGTGATCTGGGTGCCGCTGTGGGTCATGCTGCCCTTGGCCTTGTACTCCTCGAGCAGCTTCTTCGTGTTGTCCTTCGACTCCTGCACGTTCGGCTGATCGAACGCGTCGATGCCGAGCAGCGCACCGGCCATGGCGGTGGCGAATTCCCAGGTGAAGAAGATCTCACCGAGGTCGAGGGCGTCCTCGAGGACGATGTCGACGACGGGATGGCCGGCTGCACTCAGCTCCTTCAGCCGGGCCGTCTCGTCGGCTTCGCGGAGGCGGACGCAGACGAAGACGCGGTCGTTGCCGTACTCGCTCGCTTTCAGGGCCGGCTCGCCGGCGATGGGAACGATGCCCTTCCCTTCCTTCCCGGTGGACTCGGCGATGAGCTGTTCGACCCAGAGGCCCAGGGTGTCGAGCGGGGCGGGGGTGATGAGCGTGAGCTTGTCACGGCCGTTGTTGGCCAGCGCCCCGAGGATCGTGCCGAGGAGCGCGGGAGGGTTCTTCTTCGCGGCCGCGACTTTGGCCACGTGCGAAGCATGGACGGCACGGTCGAGCAGCGTCGTCACATCCACACCGCTGACGGCCGCTGGAACGAGGCCGAAGAGGGAGAGCGCCGAGTAGCGCCCGCCGATGTCGTGCGGGTTGATGAAAATCTTGCGGAAGCCGTCGCGGGTGGCGTCCTTGACGAGCTGCGTGTCGGGATCGGTGACAGCGATGAAGCTCCGGCCGGCCTGGTCGCCGCGCACGCTCTTCACGCGGTCGTAGAAGTAGCGGTGGAAGATCATCGGCTCGGTGGTGGTGCCGGACTTCGAGGCGACCATGAAGAGTGTGCGTCCAAGGTCGAGCTTGGCCTCCAGCGCCTTCACGGCCTCGGGGACGGTGGAGTCGAGGACGAGCAGACGGGGGTAGCCGGCCCTGCGGCCGAAGAGTCGGCGAGTGACTTCCGAGCAGAGCGAGGAACCGCCCATACCGAGGACGACCACGTCGTCGAACTCGTCCTTCACTTCCTCTGCGAAGGCCGTCAGCTCGGCGGCCTTCGCGGCCATCCCTTCCGGCACGACGAGCCAGCCGAGGGCGTTGGCGATGATCTTCTTGTGGGCGTCGTCGTTCTTCCAGAGCGTGGCGTCCTTCTTCCAGACGCGCTCGACGAACTTGTCCTTCTCGACGCGCTTCGCGGCCTCGTCGACGACGGCCTGATGCGCGCCGAGGTGGGCGGTGACCCGATCGGCCAGTCCTCGCACGACGCCGTCGCGCCGCGCTTCGATCGTGTCCAGCAGCGATCCGAACGAGACGTCGAATGAGTTGACCCCCTCCTCGGTGAGCTGGTCGGTGATGGCCTTGAGACTGAGGCCTTTCTTCTCGAAGGTCTGCAGCGTCGCCCGCGCGCCGTCGAGATCGTCCTCGATCCGCACCTGCACGCGGCCGTGGTCCCGGAAAGCGTCGTACGTCGCCGGCGGGACGGTGTTGACCGTATCGGCCGCGATGAGCGACTCGACGTAGAGGACGTCGCTGTACTTCGGGTTCTTCGTGCCGGTGGACGCCCAGAGGGGACGCTGAACGCGGGCACCGAGGGCGGCCAGCTTCTCCCAGCGCGGGCCGCTGAAGGCCTGCTTGAAGAGCTGATAGGCCATCTTGGCGTTGGCGATAGCGATCTTGCCGAGAAGTGCCTCCAGCTCCTTGTCGCTCGTCTCCTTCAGCTTCGCTTCGATCTGCTTGTCGGCGAGAGTGTCGATGCGGCTGACGAAGAAGCTGGCCACGGAGCCGATGTCGCCGATGGGCTGCCCGGCGGCGGCGCGCCGCTCCAGGCCTTTGATGTAGGCCTCGATGACCCGCTGGTAGACGTCATTGGAGAAGATGAGGGTGATGTTGATGTTGATCCCGGAAGCGATGCTCTCTTCGATGGCCGGGATCCCCTCGGGGGTGGCGGGGATCTTGATCATGACGTTCGGCCGGCCGAGGCGCGCGAAGAGGCGTTTGGCCGCGGCGATCGTCCCGGCCGTGTCGCGCGCCAGGATGGGCGAGACTTCCAGGCTGCAGAAACCGTCGCCGCTCTTGTACTTGTCGTAGACGGAGCGGAAGACGCCGGCGGCGTTGCCGATGTCCTCGATGGTCAGCTCGTCGTAGATCTCGTCGCGCGACTTGTTCTCGCCGGCGAGCTGCCGGATCTGGCTATCGTAGTCATCGCTGCCGCTGATGGCCTTTTCGAAGATCGTGGGATTCGACGTCAGGCCGCGCAGGTCGTCTCCGTCGATCATCTGCTTCAAGCCGCCGCTGGCCACCAGCTTGCGCTCCATCTGGTCGAACCAGACGCTCTGTCCGACTTTTCCGAGCTCCACCAAGGGATTCGACATGACACGCCTCCTCGTGAGGTGCGAAGCATACTCAGATTTCATCCTGAGCGCGGGCGGTGGGAGGCCGGGAGCGAGGGATCAAAGCTCATGTGTACCGGGCATGCCGTTTCCGCCGAGCTCGAACGAATGCCTCGCGGCGTACCTTTGCCA
The DNA here is from genome assembly GCA_964650405.1 of uncultured Thermoanaerobaculia bacterium. GTDB lineage: Bacteria > Acidobacteriota > Thermoanaerobaculia > Gp7-AA8 > Gp7-AA8 > CAZYTO01. The sequence continues at coordinate 19,861 of CAZYTO010000042.1, forward strand.
TCCTCTTGCCGCACACATGCTCTGATCCTTCACTTCCACCGCACACCCACCCGCGTTCAGGATGAACTCGTATCAATCGCCTTCGCGGCAATCCGGGCCACGAAGATGGAGACGGCGAGGGCGAGGACGGCGCCGGCGATGGTGATGACGGTCTTGGCGGTGTGCTGGTTGGCCAGTTCCGCTCCCGCCGCGCCGAGCCAGACGAAGGCGATGGTCGCGGGCAGGATGCCGATGGCCGTCGCGGCCAGGTAGCGCGAGAAGCGGATGCCGGTCAGGCCGAACGCGTAGTTCATGAAGAGGAAGGGAAAGACGGCGGCGAGGCGGACCAGGAGGACGATCTTCGGCCCTTCCTTTGCGATGGCCCGATCGACGGCCCGGAACTTCGCGTTCTCCGCGGTCATGGCTTCGATGCGGTGGCGCAGGACGGTGCGGGCGAGGAGGAACGAGAGCGAGGCCGCGATGGACGCCCCAATGATGACCACGATCGCTCCCCCGGTCACGCCGAAAATCGCGCCGGCGCCGAGGGTGAGCACGGAGGCCGGGAAGAACGTGCCGATGACGCCGTAACCGAGCGCATAGACGACATAGCCGAGCGCGCCAAGACCGCGGACGTAGCCCTGGAACTCCCGCAGCCAGACGGCGAGCGGAAGCATGCGGAATGCAATCACCAGCCCGGCGAGCGCCGCGGCGGCGATGACGATTTTGGTGAGCGGGACTCTTCGACCTGCTGGGGACATCAGCGCGTATGTACTTGGGTCCATCATCGCCGATTTCGATGCCGGGACGGGAGCGGGGTTTCTTAACCGTGGGCTTAGATGGTCCGAAGGGCCGAGTCATGAAGCGCTTCACGGCCCTCTCAGCACTCGGCACTCAGCACTCAGGACTCAAGACTTGACATCCACTCCACGCACCGCTCGAGGCTCTCATGCATGGCGGCCGGGTCGAGGCGGATGGGCCGGCCGTGGCCGGGGAGGACCCACTCGAAGCGGTAGTCGAGGAGGCGCTTCATCGACTGAATCTGCTCGGACCAGGAGTACCAGCAGGCGCTTCGGAAGGCGTAGAGGTGGCCGCGGGTCTCACTCCAGGCGAGGTGATCGCCGGTGAAAAGGACCGTATCGCGGTAAAGGAAGACGGCATGGCCCTTGGTGTGGCCGGGAGTAGGGATCATGAGCAGGCTGTCGTCGAGCGCGACGGGATCGAGTCCGGCGGGCTGGCGCTCGATGACGGCGGTGCGGCTGCGGACGTCGTCGCGATGCAGGACCCGCGAACAGCCGAAGCGCTCGTGGAACTTGTCGTGATCGGCCACATCGTCCTGGTGGGTGAGGAGCATGGTCTTCACGCCACCCATGGCCGCGAGGTTCCTCACCAGCGGCGCATTGAAGCGCGGCGAATCGACGAGGACGTTGCCTTCGTCGCGGAGAATGAAATAGCTGAACGCGCCGAACGAGCTCTCTGACGTAAAGCCGCAGCGGTAAACGTCGCCGTCAATGTGCTCGGGGTACGCGGCCACGGCGCGGGCCACGTTGCGCTTGCGTACGTCGCCGATGGAGCCGGTCGGGCACGACACGAGCGCCTTCTGCGCGGCGAGCAGTTCCTCGTCCGTCTCCGGCTGATGAAAGACCGCGGACTGGTCACCCGCTTCGTGAAACACACCCGGCGCAATCTGCCGGCAGGCGTCGCAGTCGATGCAGGTGGAGTCGACGAAGAAATCGCCAGCGACGTTCCCGGAGAGACGGAGGGCTGGTTGCGCCATCGGAGCCTGAAACGCACGGTGGACGGCGGACAATCCTGTCCGTCTACCCGTGGCGCATCCCCCGGGCTATCCAACACGGGGCCTGGATGTTCTGGTGACGCTCCCGGGTTGAAATCGGAATTGGGGGATCTGCCCATGAGGGACGGACAGGATTGTCCGTCCTCCACGGAAACGAGCGTCCCGCTCGCCGGGATGACAAACGCAGTCACCCGCGTTAAAAGGGCGCCATGTTCGACAACCTGCAGGACAAGATGGACCGGGTCTTCAAGACGCTGCGCGGTGAGGCGTCGCTCAACGAGTGGCACATCGACAATGCCCTCAAGGAGATCCGCGTCGCGCTGCTCGAGGCGGATGTCCACTTCAAGGTAGTCAAGGACTTCACCGGCCGGGTGCGCGAAAAGGCCGTCGGCACGGAAGTCCTGACCGCGTTCTCGCCCGCCCAGCAGGTGACGAAAATCGTCCGCGACGAGCTGCAGGCACTCCTCGGCGGCAATGAAGTCGGCCTCGCCCTCGTCGGCTCGCCGGCGGTGGTGATGATGGTCGGCCTGCAGGGCTCGGGCAAGACGACGACCTCCGGCAAGCTGGCCCTGCACCTCAAGAACCGCGGCAAGCGGCCGCTGCTCGTGCCGTGCGACGTCTACCGCCCCGCCGCCATCGAGCAGCTCCGCATCGTCGCCAACAACGTCAAGATCCCCTTCTTCGAGCTCGGCGAGAGCCGCAACCCGGTCGACATCGCCCAGCGCGCGCTGGCCGAGGCGAAGACGCTGATGTACGACGTGGTCATCCTCGATACGGCCGGCCGGCTGCACGTCGACGAGGAGCTGATGCAGGAGCTCGACCGGATCAAGGAGCTGGTCAAGCCGAGCGAGATCCTGTTCGTGGCGGACGCCATGACCGGCCAGGACGCGGTGAAGTCGGCCAAGCAGTTCGACGACCGCCTCAGTGTCACCGGCATCGTCCTGACGAAGCTGGATGGTGACGCCCGCGGCGGCGCGGCCCTGTCGATCAAAGGCGTGGTCAATCGACCCATCAAGCTCGTCGGCGTAGGGGAGAAGTACGCCGATCTCGACGTCTTCTACCCCGACCGTATGGCCTCGCGCATCCTCGGCATGGGCGACGTGCTGTCGCTCATCGAGAAGGTCGAGACGGAGATCGACCAGAAGGAAGCGAAACGCCTCGCCGAACGGGTGGCCAAAGACAAGTTCACCCTGGAAGACCTCCGCTCGCAGTTGCAGCAGGTCAAGAAGATGGGACCGCTCTCCCAGCTCGTCTCGATGCTCCCCGGCGCGGGCAAGATCAATGAAGAGGACATCGACGAGGGCTCGGTCGTCCGGATGCAGGCCATCCTCGACTCGATGACGAAGAAGGAGCGGGAGTTCCCACAGATCCTCAACGGCCAGCGCAAGAAGCGCATCGCCCGCGGCTCCGGCACGAGTGTGCAGGAGATCAACCGCCTGCTTAAGCAGTATCTGCAGATGAAGAAGATGATGAAGACCTTCTCCAAGGGCCTCGGCGCCCGGCGGTTCGGCAAGCTGATGAAGGGGCTGCCGCCGGAGATGCTGCGGTAAGCGAGTGCCGAGTGCTGAGTGCCGAGTGCTGAGTGCCGAGCGTTCAAGACCGGGTCGGAGTGCTGAGCGCTGAGAGTGTGTTGTGGGGACTGGGTTGCTTGTTCTCCGGAATGAGGACCGGCCCCTTGCTGTTCCCCCGGCGTTCAGGCTAGGATTCCCGGCCCATTAACTCAAGGAGCACCAACAGATGCTGAAGATTCGTTTGCGCCGCGGTGGCGCCACTCACGCCCCGTTCTACCGCATCGTCGTGTCGGACTCGCTCAAGACGCCGAGCGCGGCGACGGTGGAGCAGATCGGGCACTACGACCCGAAGAAGAATCCCGCGGACGTGAAGATCGACCGTGGCCGCGTCGACTACTGGATGAGCAAGGGCGCCCAGCTCTCGCCGACCGTGAAGTCGCTGCTCAAGAAGCTCGCGAAGTAAGTGCCGGGTGCCGAGTGCTGAGTGCCGAGGAATCGACCTTGGTGTTCAGCACTCGGTACTCAGCACTCGGCACTCGGCACTATGAAAGACCTCGTCGAATTCGTCGCCCAGTCGCTCGTTGATGACCCCGGCGCCGTGGAGATCCGCTCGCGGGAGCGCGATCAGGCGACGGTCATCGAGCTGGAAGTCGCGCCCGAGGATCTCGGCAAGGTGATCGGCCGCCAGGGTCGCACGGCGCGCGCCATCCGCACCCTCCTCTCCGCGGCAGGCCAGAAGACCCGCCGCCGCTACGTCCTCGACATCCTCGACTGAGCGCCGCCGTGATCGCGCTCGGCGTCATCCGGAAAGCGCACGGCGTTCGCGGGGAAGCGAGCGTGGAGGCATGGACGGACTCGCTGGAGCGCTTCACAGCGCTCACCGCCGTCACGCTCGTCTCCCCTGACGAAACGTCTACCCGCCCCGCCACCGTGGAAGCAGTGCGTTTGCACGCCGGCCGCGCCCTCGTGAAGCTCGCTGGGATCGACTCCCCCGAGGAAGTACAGACCTTTCGCAACTGGACGATCGAGATCCCCGAAGAGGCGGCCCGAAAGCTCGAGCCGGATGAGTACTTTCTGCACGACCTCGTCGGCCTGACGCTCGTCGACAATGCAGGCAACGAGCGGGGGAAGGTCGTCGGGGTCGAGGAGACCGGCGGCGGACTGCTCCTCGTGGTTCAGGGGCCGAAGCAGCGCTTCGACGTGCCGTTCGCCACAGAGATCTGTACGAAGATCGACCTCGCTTCGAAGACAATCACGGTGGAGTTGCCGGAGGGGCTGGAGGAGATCAACAGCTAGCAACAGGCTCAGGTTCAGGTTCAGTGTGGTGGCCGGCGCCCTCGCCGGCCCGCGCTGTGCCAGGCAGAATCCGAGAGCCTCCGTGGTCCAATGGCCGGCTTCGGCGCCGGCCACCACACTGAAACTTTTCATGCGAATCGACTTCGTCACGATCTTCCCGAACATGTTCGAGCCGTTGCTGGCCGAGGGAGTGATCGCTCGCGGCATCAAGCAGGGACTGCTCGACGTTCGGGTGTGGGACCTGCGGGACTTCGCCACCGACCGGCACCGCTCGACGGACGACGAAGCGTACGGCGGCGGCCCGGGGATGGTGATGCTGGCCGAGCCGGTGCTGCGATGCGTGGAAGCGATCAGGGGATCCCATGAAGGCGGCCCGCATGTGGTGATGACCTCGCCGCAGGGGCGGCCTTTCGACCAGAGCGTGGCGAAGGAACTGGCGGCGGACGGCTGGATGGTCTTCCTCTGCGGCCGTTACGAAGGCTTCGACCACCGGGTACACGAAGCGCTGCAGCCGGACGAGATCTCGATCGGGGACTTCGTCGTCTCCGGCGGCGAATTACCGGCGATGCTGATGGCCGACGCCTGCGGCCGGATGATCGAAGGCGTCGTGGGCAACAGCGGCTCGGTGGAGGAGGACTCGTTCTACCGCGGCCTGCTCGACTACCCGCACTACACCCGCCCCGAGGAAATGCGCGGCATGCGCGTCCCGGAGATCCTGCTCTCCGGCCACCACGAGAAGATACGGAAGTGGCGGAAGGAGCAGTCGTTGCGGGCCACGCTGGAGAAGCGGCCGGAGCTGCTGGAAACGGCGGAGCTGGATGGGGAGGCAATGGCGATCCTGCGGGAACTGAAGTCCGGCAAAGATTGAAAGGCTGGAAGGCTGAAAGGCTGGAAGGCCTTGACCGGTCTCACCTTTCAGCCTTTCCTCTTTCAGCCTTCCAGCCTTTCGCCCTCCCCGGAATGCCCCACCCCCGGCCTCGGTTCTAGGCCCGGCAAGCTCCTCCTGCGGGTCTTGCTAAATCACACGATTTACGCGATCCTAGGCGGCTCGCTGTAGAAACACGAAGAGGTTGGGACCATGGCTGCTGATCTGATGAAACTGGTCGAGTCGCGCGAAGTGCGGACCGACATTCCGAATTTCGCTCCTGGCGACACGATCAAGGTGCACGTGAAGGTCAAGGAAGGCGACAAAGAGCGCATCCAGGTGTTCGAGGGCGTGGTTATCGCCCGGAAGGGCGGTGGCACGCGCCAGATGTTCACGGTCCGCAAGACATCGGGCGGCATTGGTGT
>CAZYTO010000043.1:0-25582 GCA_964650405.1 uncultured Thermoanaerobaculia bacterium
GATGTCGCCCGCCGGCGTGTAGACGTAGACGATGAACGACAGCAGCGTCACGAAGAAGAACAGCCGGCTCTCCCGCTGCTCTCCTCGAAACAGCGTAAAGAGCCCGATGGCCAGGTACAGGAAGCCGATGAAACTGAGGATCAGGTACGAGTAATCGATCTTCAGCTCGGGCACGCGGTAGGTGAGCTTGTACTGGTGGCCGTACCGCTCCACGAACATCGGCACCCTCTGGCCGATCCGGCGGAGCGTCTTCTGCAGCCCCTCGATCTCCGTGGCCGGCTTGTCGCCGATGACGTAAATCGCGTCACCCGACCGCAGCCCGGCCGCCTCGGCGTTGCTCCCCGCGTCGACGTCCTTGACGACGATATTGCCGCTCACCCGCGTGAAGCGGAAATCGATCCGCTCGAACGAGCTCCGCTTCCGCTGGAACGACGCGAACGCCCCCACCACCGCCGAGACCGTCAGGATGGCGATCAGAATGTTGGTCGGAAGGGAACGCCGCATGGTGGTAGGGAGAACCCGCATTCAACGGGGGTGCCGCGGCCCGATCGCGGCTAAGTCATTGAGACTGCAAGACGATCGTGCCCGTCCCCCTTCTTTTCTACGCCCTCGCCCTCCAAACCGCTGGATTTTGGCGACAGAAAGCCGAAGGGCTCGTCATTGCGCTTCACCGGATTGAACGAGCAATTCGGCCTTTCGGCCGGTTTCCCGGTAGTACTCGCACGCCCAAGGAATGCTTCCGGGGCGGACCGCGTGCCGCACGGGGAGCCCCTCACCCCGCCGCTCCGCTGACCGTTCCGCAAGCGCCAGGTTCTTCGCGAAGTGCGCTCCGCGGCGACCCTCTCCCGCGGGGAGAGGGTGGTTTCTCGCGCCATCGCCCACGGAGCACTTTCGCCGCCTGCAGAACTCAACCGCGGCGAGATCCGGAGACCCAACGGAAAAAAGCCAAGCCTCACCCTCTCCCCGCGGGAGAGGGTCGGCCACGTAGCGCGCAATCCCGCCCAAAGCTGAGTCGCCTCCAGGACACTGCGCGCGGAGAGGCCGGGGTGAGGGGAAACCCAGACTGTACGTCTTATCACCACAGCCGCGGCAGCGACGAGCGAATAGCGAATTGGCGAATAGGCGATCAGCGATCGGCGATCAGCGAAGCCGCACCCGGCACACATCATTCAGCACGCACACGTCGCAGTTCTCCTTCCGCTTCCGGATGCCGCAGCGGTCGAGGATCCCCAGCCGGCACAGGGCGAAGTCGTAGCGGACGGGATCGGTGCGGTCGAACGACGCCAGGCGGTCGGTCAGCGCGCGGGCCGTCTTCCAGTCCGCCGACTTGCGGGTATTCAGGCCGAGGAATGAGGTGATGCGGTGGATGTGCGTGTCGAGCGGCATCACCAGTTTGGCCGGATCGGCAAACGTCCAGAGGCCGAGGTCCGGGGACGTGCGGCGGATCATCCAGCGCAGATAGAGATTCATCCGCTTGCACGCCGATCCGTCGTCGGGGGACGTCAGCAGGTAGCGCAGGGCGGGCGAGCGCCGGCCGCCGATCAGCGCGCGGGTGAACCGTGCCAGACTCGGCCCGATGTCAGTATCGTCCGCGTCATAGCAGCTCTCGAACAGCGCGCCGAGCGTGCCGTGCGTCCGGATCGCGCCGGCCAGGCAGCCGAACAGCTCCACCAGCTCCCGCGTCTTGTGGAACCGATGGGCAAAGCCGCGGAACCGCTGCGCCGCCTCCTTCCGGTCGAACGCCACGAGGTACCGGTACGGCGACGGCGTCATGCGCGCCAGCACCACGCCGGCTTTGTCCACGAGGATGCCCGCCGCCCCGTACGGGAATGCGGCCCCGAGCAGCCCCGCCGCCTCCTGATCGCGTGGATCGCGAAAGCGCAGCACGAGCTGCAGTGGATCGGGCGCGATCGTCTCGATGTCGAACGTCGCCGCCAATGTGTCGAGCCGCTCCTTCAGCAGCGCATCGGGGATCGGACGGCGGGGAGGCATCACGCTGCGGAACACGAGGCCCGCCCCGCCGTCATCCCGCCTTCACACTGGGCGCGGGCAGCAGCGATCGATAAGGGACGGTCACGCAGAGACGCGGAGACGGCGGAGACGTGGAGGCTTACCTTCTCCGCGCCTCCGCGTGAACCGATTCTTTCCATTCCAGCACCGCGGCGCACCCAGCCGGTGTCGTGTCACAGCAGCTCATAGTTGCCGCCGCCCACCTTCTTCGGCGGCTTCTGCTGATACTTCGGATACCTCGGCGGCAGGTTGTATTGGAACGCCGGCTTCGAGCTGCCCTCCGGCGTAATGAAAACCTTCGGCGGGATCCCCTTGTGCGGCACTTTGTACGCGTCCGGGACGTAGATCGGATCGTTCTTCGGCGACAGCCGGTGGAACGTCGTATAGGTCCACGCGATCAGGACCAATCCGATCGTCCCCACGACAGTCATCCGGATGCGGGACCGCCTCTGCGTCCGTCGCTTGTGGTAGGTCTCGAATTCGTGCATCACTCTCGCCCGCAGTTCGGGCGAGCAGGTGATGTTCGGATCGGCCGGCGGGAGAAATTCGATCTGCTGGGTCATGGGATGTTCCCTTCCAGTTGATGAGGGTTACGTTTCGCGCCAACAACTTGCGTGCGCTGGCTACGAGCTGCTTGGCCGTACTTTCGGGGATCCCCTCCAGCTCGGCCGTTTCCTTGTAAGTACACAGATCTAAGAAGACCCGCCTGGCCGGACCGCGTTGGTCCACGGTCAGGTCCACGATTCCGCGGATGAGCAGCTCCTCGGCTTCCTTTGCCTGAAAGACGAGATCCGGCGGTACCGGTTGGGCGATGATGGCCGTCGCCGCGTACTTTTGATTGCCGCGCTCCTCGACTTCGGCCTTGCGCTTGTCGTCGAGCAGCGCATGCGTCGCCATCCGGAAGAGCAGATGCTCGATGCTCTGGTAGCTGTCCTTCTTCTTCTTCCACTCCGCCGAATCGAGGTAGCTGTAGAAACGCAGGAAGGCCTTGCTGGTCAGATCATCCGCGTGCTGCGGGTCCTTCGCTTGGGCCACCATGTACCGTCTCACCCGGTCGGCATAGGCGGTGTAGATGATGGACATTACCGCCTTGTCTCCTGCCTTGAGCCGGGCGAGAGCGTCTTCCTGGACGTCCGTGTTCATCATTCGCTCCTATTGGAAAAGCGTGCGAGACGCGATTTTGGCCATGTTGGTAACCGTTTTGTAACATGCGACGGTCGCCGTCTCGCAGCAAAGCACTGAGAGTTCTAAAGTTGAGCGGGAAGGGACCATTATTACAGATCCGTGAACGACGCGCTGATTTTGGCATGTCGCGAGGTTCGCAAGTGTGGAGGGCAGACCAGTTGGCCTGCCCTCCACAGGGAATCAACTACCGAGCAGCGTCTTCCCGCTCGCTGCTCGCCTCCTCCCGCTCGCCCGTTGCCTCAGACGTCTTTGCCGGCTTTGAAGTCGGGGTTGACCTTCGCGGTCAGCACGTCGAGCGAGTCGAGGAAGCGATTGACCGCGTCGCGCCAGCGTGATGGAAGCAGACCGGCCAGAAGCCGGAGTCCCGGGCTGATGCGCATGTAGCCGATCGCCACCTGCGCCGCGATCTCTTCGATCGTCATAGCCATCGTCACGACTGTCGTCGTGAGATCGATGCCCGTCATCTGCTCATTGATCGCAGCCACGGTGGCCTGCGAATGCGCGTAGGCGAGCTGGTTGAGGATCGCGAAATCGCGGGGTTTCGTTGAATTCGTCATGTGCGTTTCTCCTTTCTGCCGCGGTTCGCGGCGGATTCGTCGGGTTGGTTGTCAGTTGCGCGTTTCATGGATTTCGTTGGTCTACTTGTGCTCACCTCCGTGACGGCGCTTTTCGCGGAGGCACGGCCAGACCGCCACCGGCTGTGGCAACTGCACCACGGCCGGTGAGGCCAGACCGGAAGGCGGCATCACTCCTACAGCGAGCCACGCCGCCTCCACCGCCTGTTGCACCGCGCCGTTCACGCCGTAGAGCGAGCCGGCGGCGCTGATCGTGGCCTTGGCGAAGTCCACGAAATCGGCGTCGGCGCTCAGGCCGTGAAGCGCTCGGTACCAGACCTGTCCGAGCACCTCCCACGGCTTCCCGCCGATGGCCACGGCGGCGAGGTAGAAGGCGTGGTTCGGGATCCCCGAGTTGATGTGCACGCCTCCGTTGTCGTCCGTCGTCTCGACGTAATCGCGCATGTGCGCGGGCTGTGGATCGCGGCCGAGGACCGGGTCGTCGTAGGCCGTGCCCGGAGCCTTCATCGAGCGGATGCCCTTCCCGTTCACCGACGGGCCGAAGAGGCCCTCGCCGATGATCCAGTCGGACGTTTCCGCCGTGAGGCCGAGCGTGGCCTGCTTGACCATGATCCCGAACGCGTCCGAGAGGTGCTCGTTCAATGCGCCGGTCTGGTTCGTGTAGGCCAGCCCGGCCTCGTACTGCGTTACACCGTGAGTCAACTCGTGGCCGATGACGTCGAGGGCCGCCGTGAAGCGGTTGAACAGCTTGCCGTCGCCGTCGCCGTACACCATCTGCCGGCCGTTCCAGAATGCGTTCTCGAACCGCCTGCCGTAGTGCACGGTGGAGTCGATGCGCAGTCCCTTGCCGTCGATGGAGTTGCGAGCGAAGACGGTCGCGAAGAAGTCGTACGTCTTCCCGGCGCCGTCAAAGGCCTCGTTGACTTCGACGTCCCTGCTCACGACCGTCGCCTTCTCGCTCAACACCAGCTTCCCCGGAAGGGTCTGCTTGTGCTGCGCGTCGAAGACGTTGCGTCGTTTCGCCGGGAACGTCGTGGAAGCCTTCTCCGGAGCGCGTTCGCGCCCATGGGCGAGGACCTCCATCTGTACCAGTGTTTCGGCCGCGCCGGCCTTGCTGTCGGCGTCGGCCTCCCCCAGCTCCTCGGCGATGTGCCGGAGAATATGGGGTGGAATGACAGGACATACTGCGTTTTGTTGTAGTCTTTGTAGTGACATTGATCCTTTCCTTTCGTCGGGTTGGTTTCGGTGTCATGGGCCGGGCCGTGCCTCCACACGACCCGGCCGCTTTTGTCTACTGCTGCGGTTGATTCGTCTCGGTCAGGCAGCCTTCGGCAGTTCCGCGGGAGCCGGTGTCGGCTCGGGCGCAGGCTGCGGCTGCGGCACCCCCTTCGTCTTCTTCTTCTTGCCACGTCCCTTTCGTCCGAGCGCATCGCTCATCTTCACGGCCGCGTCGCGGGCGTCGGCGCCAACGACCGTACGTCCCAGCCCCTTGGCCAGGTAGTACGTCTGCAGCGCCTTCAGCCCCGCCGTCGCCGATCGGGCGTCGATGCTGAACTGGAACGAACGCGCCATGCGCAGGACAAGGTCGGCGATGGGCTGATACGCAAGCTTGAACTTCTGTATGTCGCCCGTATCCGAGGTGTCGAACGTGTTCAACGCCTGCAGACTGGCCGCCCCGGTGACGCCGTCGGATACGGAGGTGATGAACGCCTCCGGCACCAAACGTCCGCCGCGCAGGGCCTTTGCCGCCTCGGGGTGGAACCACTGCCAATGCGGCACTTCCTGCGCGATGGCTTCCAGCCTCGTGCGCAGTTGGGCCGCATGGGCCTCGTAGTCCACCACCGCCGGCGTTCCCGGATCGGGGTTGGGGTTGATATTGTCCGCCGCGGCTTTCGGACCGCTTTGGGCTTCTACTTCACGACTCATACGTTTTCCTTTCTCCTTTTCCTTTCTCCGTCCCGCCGCAGCCACACGCTGCGGCAGGCCGGGGTTGTTGGTTACCTGGACCGCCTCGGCCGAAGCGATACAGGCGATGGCGCGTCGACTGCGCCGGGCCTCTTTTCGGAGCCATCCACATCGATCGCCTGCTTCCTGCTCCTGTAGGAAAAGCGTTTCAGGAGGCTTTTTGGCCACGCTTTTTTAGTGACGGCATGCCGCCATCACGGTTCGGATGGCACACATGGAGGGGTGCGACGGGAAGGTAACTATCAGTGTCTGCGGAGGATGGTCGTTCGGCTGCGAATTGTGAAAACGCGCCAAAAAATTTTTTAGCGTGCCGAATAACAATGAAAGTTGTGAACAACGCCGTAACAGCGTTGCCATACCTCGGTCCCGCCATCAGAAAAAATCCTGATATTCATATCTGGCGCGAATCAATTCATGGCTCGGCGCCAGGTATTCATGGCTCCCCCGCAGATATTCACGGCTCGCCGGGAGCCATTCATGGCTCTCCGTCAGATATTCACAGCTCTCCTGGAGCCATTCACGGCTCCTCGTCAGATATTCACGGCTCGCCGCCAGATATTCATGGCTCACCGCCAGATATTGATGGCTCTCCCGGAGCCATTCATGGCTCACCGGCAGCCGTTTACGGTTCTCCACATGCCGTTCATGGCTGACCGCCAGAGATTCATGCTCCTCCGAAAGCCTTTCACGGCTCTCCGACAGTCATTCATGTCGAAGCGGGGAGCCATTCATGGTCCGGCGGCGAATGTGGATGTCGCCGGAGCGCCGGCATCCTGCCGGCTGGCAAAGCGGCATCCTGCCGCCCGTCGCGACGGCGGCTGGGAAGCCGCCGTTCCAGCCGCCTGGAAGGCGGCGCTCCCGCAATTGCCGGCTATCGTTGAACAGGAGGAAGCAAAGGAAGCAGAGGACCGGGGGCGCCGCCCCTCTGCTTCCTCTGCGTCATCCTGTTCAATTCTGGTCGTTCCCTGCCTGGACACTAATCTCCGAGAAATTGTTCTAAGGCCGAAAACCAAGGCCGTAAGTCAGAGCCCACGTTGACATCCCAAACCGAACGTGCAGAGTTCCCGCATGGCGACCTTCCTCAGGAACGCACTGGCCGCGATCGCCATCGCCGCGATTGCGTCTGCCGCTCTTGTCGTTCTCGGCGTCTGGCTGATCGTCCACGACGACGTTGCTCGACTGCGCGCGATCGAGCGTGCCAACCCCACCCCACCGCCACTCCTGCTCGTCGCTTCGATCGTCGCGATCGAAGTCGGACCTTGCCCGGCGGCCGATGAGTCTTCCGTGCGCTCAGGTCACTACGAATCTCTACGGAAATGCCGAGGAAGCACGCTCGCCTACACGCTCGTCAAGTCCGCCGCCTCCCCTCCACAACGCATCCTTTACCGGCAGCTCAAGGTGATGGTCAAAGCTCAGGTCGTGGCCCGGTGGTTCACCCCGGAGGAGCTGTGGCGCATCTACGCCCATGAGATCTACCTCGGTACGATCGACGGCCGGCAGATACACGGCCTCGAACCCGCCAGCCGCGTGTACTTCGGAAAAGGCGCACACGCCCTGACACTGCCCGAGGCGGCCACGATCACCGGGATGATCCACAGCCCGAATGCAGGGTCCCCGTTCCGTCATCCGGAGCGCGCGCTGATACGGCGCAACCTCGTATTGCGGCTGATGCTGGACCGCGGCTACATCGGCCAGGAGAACTACGAACACGCGGTTTCGGCGCCGCTCGGCACGACGACCGACCGGCGGCTGGCCTTCAGCCGTCGCGCGGAGACGGTGCGGGTCCACCTCGAAACAGCACCTGGGGTACAGCAACCACTCATTTCTGCGAAGCTATAGATTGGGAGGCATCATGGTGCAGCCAATCTCGTCCGCGACGTGGCAAGAGGGCCCTCCGGCGTCGCCCCCGGAGTTCCTGGCAAGAATCGCCAAAACTCCGGCTCAACTCGATGCCGAACTGATTCTCGGCTTCCGCCACACGGTCGACCGTGGACCCGCATACACGCACTACGCCCTCTGCATGACGACGACCGGCCGCAAGTTCGTGCTTTTCCAGCAGGCGGTCAGTCCCACGCCCAACTGCGGTCACACGGTCATCATGGTCAAGAGCGCCGACTGCAAAGGCACCCCACTCGGTGACGTGCTCGACGACATCCTGACCGAGTTGCACCTCCGGACGACCGATCTCGCCTCAGTTGACCCGAAAGTCACCTTCACCCGTCACGCCCTCTGGCGCCAGGACGACAACGGGAACCGCTACCAGGTCGGCACCTACCCGTCCCGCGCCGATGCCACCTTCGCCCAACGCGAGCTCGAATCGCACCAGCGCCGGCAGTTGTATTGGCTGGTGCGGGAGGCGTGAGGCAACTGGGAAGCGCACCTTACGTTTTCCTGTTTACCACCTAAATGCCAAAACCAAGTCTTGAAGGCGTCCCCTGGCATTCGACCGGACGGTCAACGCCACCATATCGAGTTACGCAAAGTCTGTTGCCATGCGGAGTCTTGCCATTTCAACCGCTCGAGCCCTCTCAAGAACCCATGGCTGTCATTGCAAACGGTGCCGATGCTGGAAAGTACATGTTGCAAATCATGGGAACCGCAGTACAGGTAGAAAAGGGCAAGTTACTTACCAGCGCTGAAACCGTCGCTGCTGTTCGCCCCCGCCAGGCTCAAGCCATGGTACTCGCAACCCTGCGTCGTGGCGCTGTCGTCCAATTCATTCCGTATCCTGTCCAACGTGTCGTGCCCTATATCGATTTGCGCACTTCAAAATCGGCTCCGAACGTTGATATCGCATTGCTCGTGGTCGCCGCCCAATCCACGCCTCAGCTCCCGTACGAGGTTCCATCCATTCACTGGGCTGATTCCTCAAGAGCTGGCGTGGGAGACCCGGTCATGGTCGCAGGGTTCCCGCTGGGTAGCGACCTTTTTCTCGAGTACAAATCCAACCGAGGCTTTGTGCAGCCAACCGTTTACAGCGGGATCATCGGCGCGATCGTCCCGGCCATCGAGCCCGACGAGACACGGCTGTTCAGAATCACGGTGCCGGGAATCGCCGGGTTGAGCGGAGGTGTCGTGTTCAACCCGAAGAACGGTGAAGTACTGGGAATCATCACTACGTCGATGCTTTCCGCCGCGCTACCTCAGCCGGTCGTCTACGCCGTCCCCTCTGAAGTTCTCGCCCCGTTTGTCAAGGCTATTTCCTTCGATACCGTAGGAAACGACAGTGCCTGAGCCCACACCGCGACCCACGCTTGAGCAAAAGCTCTACGCCTTCGTGTCGAGACTCTCTGACGGAGAGCGAATCGATGACCTGCGACTCTCCGAGACTCAGCGAAATGCGGAGAGAGCTGACCTCTTTCTCGCCAATCGCTCGATCGTTGGCGAGGTCAAAACCGTCTCGAAAGACACGAGTGAAAAAGTAGAGACTATCCTCAAACCCTACATGGAGACAGAAGCCTGGCCAATGTTCTACATGACATGGCCATGGGACGAAATAGTCTCGCGCTTGCCAGATGCCGACGCGCTCAAGCGGCGGATCTACGACGCAGTCACTTCAGCCGTACCAGAGCTCGTTCGAAAAGCCAATCGACAGATAAGGACAACCAAAGAAACATTTAGACTATCAACGGCTCATGGTCTACTGATAGTTCTGAACGATCTCGTCGGAATTCTTGATCCAGGCGTTCTTGCATATAGCATCAGGGCTGCACTATCTAAACGTCACCCGGATCGCAGCTTGCAGTTTCCAGAAGTGAATTGCGTCTGGATTCTAAGCGAGACTCACATCGTACGGATTGGTGCCACCCGCGGCAGCCCAGCTGTTCTAATGCGTCATCCTGTCATCGAAGACCTGACTGCGCTGGAGTACGTTAAGGGTCTACAGCCGCAGTGGGCAGCCTTCAATGGCTTGCCGCTGGTGTCGATCCCGCAGGAGCATTTCAATGAGCTACAATTCGAAACCGGCGTTCTTGTGCCGGAACCAGAGGCTCCAATAACACTTTCGGAGCATTGGCGGCGCGCGTACCGTGCTCGGCCGTACCTGCGTTCGCTTAGCGAAGATGAACTGCTCAGATACGGCGCGAAGCTGGCTACGGAGTCCGGCAACCTGTTTCTGATAGGTTCTCCGTCCCGACACAACGAACGTGTCAGAAGTGCGGCGCGTTTCGGCGATTTTATCGAAGAGCTGAACTTTCGGAAGATCGATCTACGCCGCATGAAGCCATACAACGAGGCGACTCGCATCTTCCTCCCTGCGCGAATCGCTGGCGACTTAAAGACGTAGTCCGTCGCGGAATTTATCACCGACCATAGCAACGTTGCGTCGTTTAAGTCGCTGCACCATCGACACCCCTTACGGTACAATCGCATCACGATGGCCGGAAGTGTATTCATACTTGGCGCCGGTGCGTCCGCTGCGGCAGGCGTTCCGATGATGGACAAATTCCTGGATCGGGCCCGGGACCTCGCTGAGTCGAAGCGCGCCAGGGACGCTCAGGCTTCGTTTGACCTGTTGTTCGGTGCGATCGATCTACTACCACAGGCTCACTCAAAGGCTACACTCGACATAGACAACGTCGAGTCCGTCTTCTCTGCGCTTGAGATGGCCCGCATCATCGGAGTATTCGGCGACTATTCCACCAAACAAATCCAGGAGCTGGACGTTGCGATGCGCTTGGTTATCGCTAAGACGATCGAGTCGAGCATGATCCTCAAGACTTCCGGCGCGCGGCCTATGCCGCCGGAACCATATTACGATTTCGCTTATCTCATACAGCGGCTGCGATTCGAATATCCTAACCACCCGGCTACGATCATTACCTTCAATTATGACTTAGCTGCGGATTATGCGTTTCATTTTGCAGGAGTACCTGTTTCGTATGGCTTTGCAGAAGACGACCCCAAGGATGGTATTCCCCTGCTGAAACTACACGGCTCTTTGAATTGGGCGGATTGCGCGGACCAAGCGTGCGGCGATATTGTGCCTTGGCGGCTCGACAAGTATTTCCAGAATCATCACTGGCCAGATCTCGGCCCCGTGAGAACGGCGCAACTAACAGTAGCGTCTCATTTGCGTCAGTTCGCGCATCACA
Source organism: uncultured Thermoanaerobaculia bacterium (assembly GCA_964650405.1). Lineage (GTDB taxonomy): Bacteria > Acidobacteriota > Thermoanaerobaculia > Gp7-AA8 > Gp7-AA8 > CAZYTO01. The sequence goes on from CAZYTO010000043.1 coordinate 10,829, forward strand.
ATTTTGTAGTCTCGCCCGTACCCGTCGTCGTTCCTCCTACATGGGGAAAGGCGAGCCAGCATCATCGTTTGGCGCGCGTGTGGAACCGAGCGGCGGTGGCTTTGCAAGACGCGGAGAACATTTTCGTCGTGGGCTACTCGCTGCCAGCATCCGACGCGTTCTTCAAGTATCTTTACGCTCTAGGTACCATTGGCAAGACCAGAATAAAGCGTTTCTGGGTGTTCAATCCTGACGAGAGCGTTGAGGGGCGCTATCGTGAGCTGCTGGGCCCTGGGGTAATTGGGCGCTTTGAGTTCTTCAAAGACCGCTTTGACGCGTCAATTAAGCGGCTTGAGCCGGTGCTTCTGCCCAAGACTAGTTAAGTCGCCACTTCACGTGTCGTTACTTCGGCAGTAACCCCGCCAAATCCTCCACCTTGTCGAACACCGACGTCAGCGCGGTGACTCGGCAGCCGAGGGAGACGGCGAGGCGGAGGATGGTTGTGAGGCTCGGGACGCTGATACCGTTCTCCAGATTGCTGATGTAGGGCTTCGTCGAGCCGACCGCCTCCGCGAGGGCATCCTGGCTCATGCCGGCCTTTAGGCGCAGCTCGCGCAAGCGGCGTCCGAAGACCTCTCCTTCCGGTTGACGCACACCCCTCATGAACGCAGGTTTCCCTTGCTTACCGGTGCAGACGAAGTTATGTTATGTCGTAACGAGACGAGGTACGACACCATGCCCGCAACCCAGCCGGAAACCCTGCCCGAAGCGTACGCCGTACACCGCATCCGCACCATTTTCCTCCAGCCGGAGGCGCGCGTCAGCATTGACGAGGCGGCGGGGCTTCTCGGGTGGACGGCGCGGGAGATGGAGACGGCCATCCTTCGCGGCGAGGTCGAGGTCGAGCGTACCTGCCGCGAGGTGTGGATCGAGCCGGCGGAGCTGCAGGCGAAGGCGCTCGAGCTCTGGCCGCTGGAAACGATCGAAGCCGCCCTCGGCGACGACCGCGGGCAAGCTCTCCCCGGCTCCCTCCGCCTCACCGGCCTGCACGTCCGCCTGCCGCGCGGTCACGTGGAGCTGCTGGAGCACCTGGCCGCGCGCCGCCGCACAACCGTCAGCGACGTCCTGACCCGCGAGCTCGACGCCATTGCCAGCGGGTACGCGGAGGTGGTGTCAGGGGAGCTCGGCGGCTGCGACACAGCGATGCACTGGCCGGAGGGGGCGGGGACGGAGGGGGCTCATTGAGTGGTTAGAGGGCGAAGTGGTTCGTGGTTAGGAGACAACCTCGGATTCGCGTTGGGCCACTGCTAATAGGCCAAGGTGAAGAAGCCCAAGGCGCCGTTGTAGTTCAAGAGGCAATCCTCCAGAGTGTCCCGCCCGATCAGGCCCTGGATACCCTGATGATGCAGGGAACTCGGTTGCGCGGCGAGCACCAGCAGATTCTGCCGCGTGAAGGGCGCCGCGCTGCTGGACGAGGGAATGACCAGGCCGATATCGTACTGATCGCTGCTATGAGGCGTTCCCCCAGTTGTCGGAGTGAACGTCGGAACCTGTCCGATGGGTGACAGCTGAAGACTCTGAAATACTGAAGGCTCCAGACAGGTGCTGCTCGCACCGGTATCCACCAGCGCCCGAATCAGGATGACCGGCGGCACCGGCTGACCTGCCTGCGTCAAGGCCTGATGGCGCGCCGCGCTCACACCCACGACGATGTCGACGACCGGGCCACCGGCGGTGAGCTGAAGTGTGAAGTGCGGCATCAGGCGGCGGTGTGCGGGTCGACAAACCGAGAGATGAATTGGACCAGCTCTACCGCCCTGATCTGCTTCACCAGGAACTGCTGGAGTTTGTATCGTTCATACCCAGCCTTGATGGCGTCTTCCGCGCTGGTGTAGGTACCCGCGACTTCCTCGCCCTGGATGACGACGAACTTACCCTCGTCCGCCTTAAGTTCAGGCAGCTTCAGATGGTAGGTTTCAAGCTCTTTCTCAAGCGACATCGTCGCGCCTCCCTTGGGCGGCGAAGAGAATCTATAGCCGTACGTTCAGAGCCGCAAGTAATAACTACGCCACCACGGTTCGCATTCTGACTGAGCAGCAAAAACGGGATCGTGGGATCGCACCTGCGGCCGCACGTCAGGATCGCCGAGGGGACGGCGCTCCTCGGGTGGACGGGCGGAGATGTCGGAGGCTGTCCGGAGCGGGGAGATCGAGGTCGAGCGGACCTGTCTCCCGCAGGGCGCAGGCCCTGCGGAGTCTCCTGACACCACCTGGATCCGGCGCGAGGAGCTGATGACCAAGACGCTCGAGGCGTGGCCGCTGGAGACGATTGAACCCGCCCTCGGCGACGACTGCGGGAAGGCCCTCCCCGGCTCCCTCCGCCTCACCGGCCTGCACCTCCGCGTGCCGCGCTGTCACGTGGCCCTGCTGGAACACTGAGAAGGACGGATCACGCGGAGACGCGGAGATCGCGGAGAATGGGCTCCTTTCTCCGCGTCCTCCGCGTCCTCCGCGCCTCCGCGCCTCCGCGTGATGCTTCGCTGCTCATGACACCCGCATCAACACTGGGAGTTTCTTGGAAGCGCGCTCGAAATGCTACATACGTTCGGCTGACCCGCTTTGGGAAGTTGGCCCTCGCTCCCACTACGCCCGCCACCCTTCGCTCACGGTGACACAATTCACGAATTGCGCGCTTCGTAACCGCCGCGGAGTGCGAACTGCCGGCCTCCACATGAGGGCCGCGGAGCGCCAGAGACCGGAACCTTCGCAAGACGGCAACGTCCCAGGCAGCGGAGGTACCATGCGCCGCGTACTCTTTTTTCTCTGCATCGTTCTGCTCACTTCGACAGCGTTCGCGCAGTCTGCGGACACGCTTCGGTTCAGCGGTTTCTACGTCAATCCCGGCGATACGCACGGCACATTTTCGGCGCCCTACAGCGACACTGCGTACGGCGGCGGCGTTGAATACTTCGCCACAAAGAGCCTTGCCGCCCAGCTCGTGGTGTCATCCGAGCTCACGACGGTCACTCGCTTCGTCACGACGTTTGGACCTGGGGGGGTCCCCGTGACGTTGCCTTCCACCTCGTTCGTGCGCGTGCATCCGCTCGATGCGCTCATTCGCTATCACTTCGATACAGGCTCGCACTGGAAGCCGCACGTCGGAGCGGGGGCGCGCTACCTCGACGTCGGCGGTTGGCGCAACTGGCGAGCGGAGGTCAACGCCGGTGTTACGTTCGCGCTCACGCGCCACCTGGGGATCGACGCGGACGTCAGGCAGTTCTTCAACAACGCCGCGTCACAGAGAGTTGTCGCGGCCCCGGGTTTGACGCCCGTAACGGCCGGCGCGGACGAAGGGAAGAACCACCGCTACTCGCTCGGATGCAGTTGGACGTTCTGACGACGGAGAGGGTGGGAAGCCGGCATGTAGTGAGGAAAACGCCCGCGAGCTCGACGCCACCACCAGCGGTTATGGCGACACGTGTCTTGGGTTGGTGCGTGCCACTCCCCGCTCACGGCAGCAACGTTGAACATCGAGTATCCACCCCTGACCCGGGGTAGCCGGGTTAGGATGACGAGGTGGTTACGTTGGAGGAAATCTCTCCCGAACAGCGCGATCTCACGCTGGCGTTGCCGGAGGGGCATTTCTACGATCTGAAGTCGAAGGACATCGCCCCGGGGAAGCTCACCAGGACGATCTCGGGACTTGCGAATGCTGCCGGCGGTGAGCTGTACGTCGGGATCGACGAGCGGACCGGCCCAGGCGGCGCGAAGATACGGACGTGGCGAGGATTCACCGATCCCGAAGAGGCGAACGGGCACCCTCAAGCGTTCGAGCATGTCTCGCCGTTCGGAACGTACGTGCGTCCGACGTTTCTCCGCAGTCCGAATGACAGCGGCCTCATTCTGCAGCTCGAAGTTCTGAAGACGAGGGAGATCATCAAAGCCACGGACGGTGTGGTCTACGTCCGCAGGGGCGCCCAGAACCTGCCGCAATCGACCGACGAGCAATTGGCACGCCTTCGTCTCGATAAGGGAATCACGTCGTTCGAAACGGAAACGGTGAGCGTTGACGCTCGCACAGTCAGCAACTCGACGGTCGTACTCGACTTCGTGCTCAACGTGGTGCCCACCGCCGAACCCGAGCCGTGGCTTCGAAAACAGTTTCTGCTCATCGGCGACAAGCCGACGGTGGCCGCGGTGCTGCTCTTTGCCGAGCTTCCGCAGGCGGCCCTGCCAAAGCGGTGCGGCATCAAGATCCTGCGATATGGAACCACGGAGCTCACCGGTTCGCGGGACATCCTCGCCTTCGATCCTCTTACGGTGGAAGGCTGGCTGTATGAGCAGATTGCCGCCGCCGTCAAAGAGACCGTGCGCGTCGTCGAAGGTGTTCAGGTACTCGGCCCGACCGGCCTGGAAAGCATCAAGTACCCATACGAAACATTGCACGAGATCATCACCAACGCCGTCTTGCACCGTGATTACAGCGTAGCCGCGGACATTCAGATCCGCGTGTTCGACAATCGAATCGAGGTCGAGAGCCCGGGACGGTTGCCTGGTCACATCACCACGCAAAACATCCTCACGGAACAGTTCGCGCGAAATGGCACGATCGTCAGGCTCATCAACAAGTTTCCTGATCCGCCGAACAAGGACGTCGGCGAGGGCTTGAACACTGCCTTCCAGGCCATGCGTGCCCTCCACCTCAAAAACCCGGTGATCGAAGAACGCGACAGCAGCGTCGTCGTTCAGATCCGTCACGAACGTCTCGCCTCGCCGGAAGAAGCGATCCTGACCTATCTCAAGACGCACGACGAGATCACGAATGCAGTGGCTCGCCAGATCACAGGCATCACCTCCGAGAACAAGGTCAAAGAGGTCTTCTACAGGCTTCGCGATGCGGGGAAGCTCGAGCGGGTACCCGATCGCTTCGGCTCAGCGTCCGCCTGGCGCCGTATACAGCGAAACGGCAGGAACGGGTCCACCCGGAACGGCGGCCAGTAGGCCTCATCGGATGGGCTCCCGGTGCAGCGTTCCGCATTGTCCGTCTTCGCGGCGACGGACCGCGCTTTCGCAGACGCGCCGTGGGAGAGCGTTTCGCCGGCGGCACTGCTCCGAGCCCTTCTGCGGCATCATGCAGCGCTGGCGGCGGCGATGGCCCGCTTCGGCCTCACGGCGGAGACGTTTTCGGAATAGTCGAGGCGGTCGCGAGATCGAGTGGCGACATTTCCTGACCGGCTCCTGCAACGGGCCTCGAGAGGCGCTACCCTGAACAAATCGGCAGCTCGTTCGTACTGCGTTCGACACACCGTCAGACGGAGATACTCTATGCGTTCTCGTACGATTCTTTCCGTTGCGCTCGCCGCAACGCTCTGCGGCGCGTTTTCCGCGCTGGGTGCCGTGACCGGCACGGTCATCAATTCCGACGGGGCTCCCGTGGCCGGGGCGAAGGTCTCGCTCTTCGTGCCGGAGACGCTGGCGGCCCGCCGGGTCCGGCTGTCGTCGAAAGACTTCGAGCGGAAGCCCCTGGCCACCGTGACCACCGGGCAGAACGGGGCGTTCTCGCTGGACTCGCCGAAAGGTGAGCCGCTGCTCGACCTCAGCATCGTGGCGGCCGGGTTCGCGCCGGGCGGTACGCGCGTCGTGCCCGATGAGGATATCGGCGCACAGGCCCTGATCACGGCGCCGCCGAAGAGCGGCACGATCTCGGCCAACGGCAAGCCGCTGGCCGGGGCCACGGTCATCTGGATCGGCAACGAAACGGAGCTGCCACTGGTCACCGACGCGAACGGCAAGTACAGCGTTCCCGAGCCGGAGAAGTGGGCCAGCCTGCTGGTGGTGATGCATCCGGACTACGCCCCCATCGAAGACCTCGTGGTGGCCATCCTGGGCAAGAAGCCGCTCGACCGGACCCTGACGGCGGGTACCGTGATCAAGGGACGGGTGCTGTCGGCCGACGGCACGACGCCCGTGGCCAACGCCGCAGTGATCCTCGACAACTGGCCGGTGGCCACGAGCGGCGCGGACGGGTCGTTCACGGTCCCGCACGCGAAGAAGGAGTGGGAGGACCTGTCCGCCATCTCGGGCGACCGCGCCACCTCTCACGCCCATGCCACGACGGATGTGAACCTGAAGCTGGCCAGGGCGGCCTCGATCTCCGGCGTGGTGCGTGACGCCGTGACGCAGCAGCCGGTGGCCGGTGTGGAGCTGCGCCTGGCCGCGCCCGGGCCGCGGAGCATTGCCTCCCATACCGTCTTCACCGACGCGAAGGGCAACTACTCGTTCGCCAGCATCCCGGCCGGGATCTACCTGCTCAACGCCAACCGCCCCGGCTTCTCGACGCTGCCCCTGAACGTGGCGCCGAAGGCCGGGCAGGCGCTGCAGAAGAACGTCTACCTCAACGAGCGCGGCCGCATGACGGGCACGGTGCTCGATGAGGACAAGCGGCCGGTGGCGGGGACGCACCTCCTGGCGCGCAACGGAGGCCGCGGCAACGGCATGATGGTGATAACGCGGGGCGGCCCGCCGCAGGCGGCGCTGGCCGCCACGGCGCCCGACGGGCGCTTCGTGCTCCGCAGCGTCGAGCCGAACCCCGAGGTGGTGATCGAGGCGACCAAACGCGGGATGCCGGGGGCGCATACGTCCCCGCTCAAGCTGGCCGCAGGGGAAAAGAAGACCGGCATCACCATCGTCATTCCGCGCGGCGTGGCGTTTTCCGGCAAGGTCACGGACGGCAGCGGCAGGGCCCTCTCCGGCGTGGCCGTGGAGGCCACGGAGGCGGAGAACGACGGCGGCCCGATGGGCGGCGGCGGGCGCCTGGTGCGGCGCATGGTGAACATCGCCCAGCGCGGCGGCACCACGGACGACCAGCTCGTCCGCACCGGCAGCGACGGCACGTTCTCGCTGAAGCTGAAGGCAGGAAAGTACGACGTGGGGTTCAAGCGCGAAGGCTTCGCCGCCAAGCTGCTGCGGGCCCAGGAAGTGGCCGGCGGCGGCAAGCCGGTGGAGGTGAAGCTCGATCCGGGCGTGGAGATCACCGGCCACGTCACCCGCGGCGGCATGCCGGTGGAAGGGGTGAACGTCACGGCCATCGGCGAGGAAGGGATCAACAACACGCAGACCATGCCGGACGGCACGTTCCGCATCAGCGACCTCAGCCCCGGCTCCTACATGGTCAGCATCAACAAGATGGAGTCGTTCATCCAGACCATGCGCAGCGTGACGGCGCCGGCGCAGAGCGTGAACGTGGAGCTGCCCTCGGGCGGGCGTATCTCCGGCCGGGTGCTGGACAAGACCTCGCACGAGCCGGTGACGTCGTTCCAGGCGGGCGTGACGATGTCGCGCAGCGGCGGCGGGATGATGATCATGACGCCGCCCATGACGCGGCAGTTCACCAGCGACGACGGCTCGTTCACGCTGGAGAACGTGCCGCCGGGCCAGACGCAGCTCGTGGTCAACGCGCCGGGCTATACGACGGGCCGGCTCTCCGGACTGACCATCGAGGACGGAAAGGCACTGACCAACCTGGAAGTGGACCTGGACACGGGCGTGAAGCTCACCGGCCGGGTGACCGGCCCTGACGGCGCGCCGCTGTCCGGCGTCACCATCCGCGAGGACGATACGCCCGGCGCGGGCGGGCGCCTCAACCTGGCCATGGGCAACGGCGGAGCGCTGACCGATCCGAACGGCGAGTACACCATCGACTCGCTCGAGCCGGGTGAGAAGACGTTCTCGTTCAACCGCAACGGCTACCTCGGCGACTCGAAGACGATCAACCTCTCCGGCAGGGAGAACCGGCTGGATGTGCAGCTCTCCAGCGGCCAGCCGGCCATCGGCCAGGTGGTCTCCGACGCGGGCGGGCCGGTCGCCGACGCCACGGTCTCGGCCATGAGCGCGGCGGAAGGCTTCGGCCAGCGCACGGCACGTACCGATGCCAGCGGCGGCTTCCAGTTCGACGGCCTCGCGCCGGGCCACTACACGTTCACGGCCACGAAGAACGGCTTCGCCCAGGGCGTGATCCGCGACTTCGACATTTCCTCCGGCGCTCCCGTGCGCATCGTCATGGCCGCGGGCGGCATCATCACCGGCCACGTCACCGGACTCTCCGGCCAGGATCTCTCCACGGCCACGGTGCTGGCCAGCGGCCCGAACGGCAATGCCTCGGCCCCGGTGGACAACTCAGGCAATTACCGCATCGAAGGCTCGCCGCTGGGCACGGTGCACCTCTCGGCCCGTACCGGCCAGGTGTTCGGCGGCACGGCCAAGTCGTCGTCCGTGAAGACGATCCAGGTGGACGCCGGCTCCTCGGTGACGGCCGACCTGGAGTTCAAGACCGGTACGGTCATCTCAGGCCGCGTGACCCGCGCCGGCCAGCCGCTGGCGAATGCGAACGTGGTCTTCATCGGCCGCAGCAGCGGTGTGATGACGCGCAACAGTGTGTCGACGGACAGCTCCGGCTCCTACTCGATCGACAGTGTGGAGGACGGGAGCTATACGGTGCAGGTGACCGACTCGGAGATCACGCCGTACACCACGCCGTACAAGGTCTCCGGCTCGGCGACGTTCGACATCAACATCGTGGCCTCGGCCGTCCGCGGCCGCGTGACCAATACGGACGGCGAGCCGGTCAACGACGCCATGGTGCAGATCACGGGCAAGGGGACGGACGGGATGTTCGCCAACCGCACGGCGTCGACGGACAGCAACGGCAATTTCTCGATGTCGTCGGTGGCGCCCGGGTCGTACACGGCCTCGGTCCAGAAGACGGGCTACGGCAACGACCCGCATGACATCACGGTGTCGACGAGCGACGTGGAGGTGGAGTTCAAGGTCGCGAAGAGCGACGGGGTGACGCTGCGGGTGGTCGACGCGCGCGATCAGCGGATGCTGGCGGCATTCGCCCAGGCCTACGATTCCGCCGGCCGCGAGGTCGATCCCAACCTCTTCCGCGGCTTCGGATCGCCCGCACCCATCACGCTGGCCGTATCACCGGGCGCCTACCGCGTCATCGTCAGCGCCATCGGCTACGCCACGCAGACGGTGAGCGTCAATGCGCCCAGCCCCGGGCCGGTGGTCGTACCGCTGACACCGGGAGGCACGCTGCTGATTCACACCAAGACGTCCGGCCTTACCGGACGGCTCATGGACAGCACCGGGCACCTGTACCTGATCAGCCTGCGCGGCTTCCCGCAGGGGGGGTTCGCGCTCGATACGACCGCGACCGGGACGACGGTGAACAACGTGGCCGGAGGGACCTACACGCTGCAGGTGATGAACGGAACGGCAGTGGTCAACACGACGCCGGTGACGGTGGTGGAAGGGCAGCAGACGGAGGTCACGATCTAGGCGGCGGCCGGCTCACACCTAACGTTGGTTCCGCGCTGAATGAACGCTGGACGGGTAAACGTGCTGCCGGGGAGCCCCTCACCCCGGCCACTCCGCTGAGTGCGCTGAAGTCGATTCACGGTGTGGCGGATTGCGCTCCGTGGCCGACCCTCTCCCACGGGGAGAGGGTGGCTTTCCGGCTCGCGGGGGTCAATCAGCGGGACGAGGCGTAGGGCGCGACTGCGTCGCGCCGAACCCCCGGTTGCCGACCGCCCACCCAGGAAGATTCCGCACGATACGGGAGGGGCCCCTGTTCTGGATCGTGCCGAAGCCGCGCCGCACAAGAAACCTCGTTCTTACCTTCCTGCTTGCTGTCGCATCGCGTCCCGGCGATTCTCAGATGGAAGTAAGCGGTCAGGGCATTCCGACGGCGGCGTCAGGGATTGACGGTGATGTAGTAGCAGCGGGTGACGTGACAGCCGACGGAGTCGGTGACGGTGACGCAGATGATCGACTGGCCGGAGGTGGTCGGGGTGCCGGAGATGGTGCCTCCGGCGCTCAGGGTCAGGCCCGGCGGCATCGTGCCGGAGAAGAGAGAGAAGGTGTAGGGCGGGGTCCCGCAACAGGGAGTAAACGTGAAGCTCGCGGGCACGCCGACCTGGAAGACGGGGATGAACTCGTCGAGGATGTCGATGTTGCAGACGGCGTAGGCGATGGGAGAGAGGGAGAGAAGAAGAATACCGAGGAGAGCGACTTTTTTCACAGGAGTCTCCTTATCCATGCGACGGAGGCCGCCGGGACGCGAGCCCCGCATCCGTCCATCCGCCGGTTGGGATCTCGGCAGATGGATATGTGCGGATGGACGTCAGTATCGTGCCGCCGGGAGACGGCGGCTAGTGACGTTTTCGGACTCGCTTATTCGCTTATTCGCTTAACGGCTTAGTCGCTTGGTCGTGCATCGGCTGGGGTCGCTTGCGGCGCGGGGGTGCAAGCAGACCGCGGCCGCTCTCGCGAATCAGCGAATCAGCGATTAAGCGACTATGCGAATAAGCGAATAAGCGAATAAGCGAATAAGCGATTAAGCGATTAGCGGCCGCCCTACTCCTCGTCATGCTCGTCGATGGGGGGCGGCTCGGGGATCTCGGCCACGACCTCGAGGGAGACGCGCTCGGGGCGGGGGGCGCCGGGGAAGCCGGTGGTCTTGCGGTATTTCTCGAGGCGCTTGAAGAGGTGGTGGAGGTCGTAGGTCAGGCGCATCACGGTGCGGCGGAGCTTGTACTTGACGCGCTTGAAGGCCTCGAGGTCGTCGCCGCGCAGGGTGGGGAAGAAGGCCTGGATCTCGGCGATGCGCTTGCGCACCTTTTCCAGGTCCTTGTCGTGAACGTTGAGCACGACTTCCTCGGAGCCGAGGAGCATGGGCTCGATGCCGCTCATCTGGTCGTCGAACCACTTCCAGAGCTGGATGAGGTCGATGCGCCGGCCCTTGGAGAGGAGGCGGGTCTCCAGCAGGTCCTGGCGGAAGTAGCCGAGGAGCCTGCGGTCGTCGGTGCGGTTGAATTCCTCGTCGGAGAGGTTGCGGATGTTCCACACCGCGTAGCGGATGATGTCATTGCGCGTGCTGCGCAGTTGCCGGATCGTCTCTTCGAGAACTTTCGGGGGCACCTGCGCGAGCGTCTGCGCCTCGGGCAGGACTCGGTCGGACATGGCCGGCGAAGGATACGGATTCCGGCCGCCCCTGGCAAATGACGAGTTATCGTGATTCATTCACGACTCATTACTGGCCTTTAATGTATACCGGATCTCCGGTCGTATTATCGACTATAGAACCGTACGCATAAACGCGACCGATTCCGCCCACGGCTTGCACGGTGACCCGTCCCCCGAAGAGCGGCCCGGCCACGATTCCCGTGAGCGGAACCTGGGTGACGCCGTGCGCGGCCAGGGTCACGTCCTGCCGCCCCAGCTCGTTCCCGGCCGGTCCGTAGACGAGGATGCGCGCGGTGACCGCTGCATTGTTCGTCTCCAAGAGGCCGATGTTCGTGCGGAATGCCGCTGAGTTTTCCACGTGGGCGATCACCGCGTCCTGGAACGGGCCGGCGCCGATTCCCTGCGCCACGGGATCGATGCCGACGCCGTAGCTGCCGTTGCCGCCGGCGGTCCAGGTGCGCGAGGCGTAGAAGACGCTGAAGGCACCGTCCAGCGAGACGACGGCCAGGCCGCTCGCGCCGCCCAGCGACGGGAGCACGTCGTCCAGGCGCAGGGTCTGCCCGGCGGCGACGGTCTGCACCGGCGCCGGGCCGTTCGGCTCGAGACGCACGGCCACCTGCCGCGGTCCGCCGGAGACGTTGGCGATGGTGAGGTCGGTGCGCCACTCGGTGCCGTTCACGCCCGCCGAATGGATCACGGGGAGGACGAGCGAGAAGACGACGGGCGGCTCGGCCACGACCCGGTTGTGCGGAATGCCGCTGATGTAGACGGCATCGCCGGAATGGTTGTCGACAACCGAGGCGTATCCCACGATGCGCGCCTCCCCGCTGAGCACCTGCAGCGCCGCGCGGGCCAGGCCGGGGAAGGTGACCAGGGTCTGGGTGTGCTGGAAGGGGACGATGGTCCAGTCGTTCTGCCCGAGCTGCGCGCCGAGGGCGTCGTAGAACGTCGCGCGGACGGCGCCGCCGCTGCCACTGACTTCGCTGAAGCCGAGGTTGGTGCGGTAGTCCGCGTCGCTGCGCAAGGCCGGCAGTTCTTCGAACAGGGCCGGGTCGCCGCCGCCGGCTGCGTCGTCCGTCTTAACGCTCGGAATCGACTGGCCGTACGTTCCGCCGGACGGCGCCGTGGTGTAAGTGCGGCTGGTGACGATGAGAGCGTTCGGGTCGCCGACGATGTCGAGATTGCCGGTGCCGGTCGTCTCCATGGTGTGTCCGACGATGTCGCTGAGCGTCACGGCCTGCTGCGGGGCCAGCTCGACGTTCACCGCGGCGAAGCTCGACCAGCCGTCCTGGCCGCTCGGGGTGAAGACGAGCGACGCGGTCTGCGACTGGTTGCCGCGGTTGAACAGATAGACGTCGGTGACGTAGTCCGTGCCATTCGCGCCGGTGGCGTGGGCGACGGCGGGGAGGAAGAGCCGCGGGGCCAGGGAGGACGGCCGCACGCTGGACGGCGTGTCGCCGGCGAAGCGGATGCGGAGCGACCAGGAGCGCACCGAGCCGCTGTCACGCGGGCGGAGGTCCTGGACGATCAGCTTCCACTCGCCCGCGGCCGGCTTGCCGTGGAAGACGTCGAGGGGCGTGACGGTGGGCGCGTCGAGGCCGAAGGTGGCGCGCACGTTGGGGGCGCGATCGAGCGACGGCTGCTTCAGGAATGCGCTCGTGCCGTCCGGACCGACGATCTGCAGTTGAAGGTCGCCGCGCGAGGTGTGCTGGATGTCGACGTCGACGTAGAGCAGGTCGATGGACCGCGGATCGGTGACGACGGCTCTCAGCGTGAGCCCGGCCGAGGTGTTGTCGGGAATGGACCCGCCCTCGTCGTTGGGCGGGATGACGGTCAGCTCGCCGTGCGGGGAGAGGCTGCAGTCGGACGGCTGGAGGATGCCGCGGGTGGTCATGGCGCTGCAGATGACCTGCAGGTTCGCACCGCCGTTGAGCTCCGCGTCGGCGGCCAGGAGCATCCTGCCCATGGTGGCGTAGGTGGGATTGGGCGGCACGCCGAACGTGCCCTCGAGGATGGTCGTATCGGCCATGCGCTTGCCGGCATCGACACCGAGGCGCGCCGTCATGGCCATGAAGATCTCGCGGAGCGCCGAAGACCAGATCTCGCCGTTCTTGTGCTCTGTGCCGGAGTCGTCGCTGTCAATGTAGTCCGCCATCGTCTTCGTGCCGTCGACGCGGCGGAGGCAGTCGGCGCCCGGCGGATAGCTGCAGTTCTCCGAGGGGTTGTCGCCGCCGGAGCGGGCATCCCAGTCGGCGATGCAGAACGCATCGCGGCCGGAAGCTACGGTGGCCTTATAGGTCTGCGAGAACGCCCAATAGTCGGCAAAGCCTTCGCCGATGGCGGGAGGTGGTGACGACGACGGCCCGGTGAAAGTCGATGGCGCGATCCAGTCCTGGATGGCGTGCCCGAACTCATGGAGGACGATGTCGCTGTCCTCGGCATCATCCGTGCCGCCGTCGCCGAAGAGGAGCTGCCCCTGCCCGGGAGTGACGACGCGCAGGTAGAACGAGTTGTCCTGGCCGTTGAGGGCGTGGGGGTCGCACGGGAGCTGGTAGTTGACGAGCCTGCGCGTGCCGCTGTAGCCGAGCGAGATGAGGTATTTCTGGGCGCGGTCGATCTGGAAGTAGGCGTTCACTTCTTCGAACTGGGGCTGGCTGCGGTCGAAGAGGAGCGGCTGGGACGCATCCGCCGGCGTAGGCGACGGGCCGTCGATGTTGGTGATGGCGATGTACGGCCCGGCCAGGGGACCGCTCGGCTGGAGGTTGTCGAGATCGACGATGGAGTAGGCGGCATCGGGCACGGCGCCGGCGGCGTTGTTCTGGTCGGCGAGATCCGGACGATTGAGCTTGGCCACGGGATTGACGTCGAAGACGCGCGCCTGCACACGCGAGAACAGGGCCTCGGAACGAAGCAGCGCGCCCGTCGAGGCATCGACGTAGTGGGCGTACGGCTCGTGCAGTTTCTCTTCGACGATCACCCGCCACACCGGTCTTGCCACACCGTTGTCGTTCAAGGCGACCATCCGCTGGTCGACGATCACGCCCGGCGGCACGGCGTTCGCGACGGCGCTCGCTTCCAGCATGCGGCGCGGCACATGCGGCTGCGGCGCAGCGAGCGCGCGGTACGTCTCGTGGACGCTGCCGTCGCGGTCCACGCGCTCGATCACGCCGCCGCCCACGACCTCCAGGCCGTCGACGATCTGCGTGTAGTGACGCCACGCGGCGCGGAGCGAGTGGCGGGTCCAGTCGAGACGCAGGCCGTCGTCCGCCCTGACCGACAATGCGACGAGGAGCACTAAGAGAGCTGTGAGCCGGCGAGCCATGCGCTTGTTACGCAGCGGAACGCGGGGGCGTTACGCGGCACTCCCGCGTTCCGGTTTGGTCAGCACACCACACACCCATTCCTCAGGACGATTGGGCTTGTCCCCGTCCCCTCACCCCGTCCCCTCCGCGCTGACTGCTTCGAATCCGATTTGGATCTGCGCGAGATTGCGCGCTCCGCGGCCGACCCTCTCCCGGTGGGAGAGGGTGGTTCATCGCGATGCCCCACCACACACCCATCCGTTCATGACGATTGGGCTTGTCCCGTCCCCTCACCCCGGCCCCTCCGCGCTGACTGCTTCGAATCCGATTTGGATCTGCGCGAGATTGCGCGCTCCGCGGCCGACCCTCTCCCGGTGGGAGAGGGTGGCGCCTAACTAGTTCCTGTCCTTGGCGTGCGTAAATGCAAGAAGATAAAGACAGATAAG
>CAZYTO010000044.1:0-25481 GCA_964650405.1 uncultured Thermoanaerobaculia bacterium
GAATCGGTCGTAGATGGCACGGGCCGGCCCGCTCCAGTCGACCTGTCCCTCGCCCTTCTCGATCTTCGGCGCAAGGGTGGCCAGCGCGTGATCCTGCTGCGTCTCGGCCGGGAAGGTGTCCAGCACCCGCGCCAGCGCATCCGCACCGATGCGTGCCAGGCGGCCGGCAAGCTGCGGTGTGTGCTCGTCGGGACCGATGGGTGTCTTCTCGATGGCCAGCATCGGACCGTGATCGAGCTGTTCGTCGACGCGCATGATCGTCACGCCCGTCTCCCGCTCGCCGAGTTCGATGGCCCGCTGGATCGGCGCGGCTCCCCGGTAGTACGGCAGGATCGACGCATGGACGTTGAGGAAGCCGCGCGCCGGGATCGCCAGCAGCGCCGCCGGCAGGATCTTCCCGTACGCGACGACGATCCCCACCTCGGGCGTCAGGGCCCGGATCTGGGAAATGAACTCGTCGTTGCGGATCTTCGCCGGCTGCGCGAGCGGCAGTCCGAGCTCACGCGCCTTGATCGCCACCGCAGGCGCCTGCAGCCTCATTCCGCGCCCCGCCGGCTTGTCGGGCTGCGCCACGACCAGGGCCACGTCATGCGCCCGAGCCAGCGCCTCGAGCGAAGGTACGGCGAATTCCGGAGTCCCGAAGAAGACAACGCGCACGGCGCGGGATTCTACGTGGGTTCGCTGCGCGGCGGGCCGGGGCCGGGTGCTGGGCTCCGGAGCCCGGGCGTTACCCGCCGTACTTCTTGAGCAGCACCTTCGCGTCCTCCGTGGCTGCTTCCTGCTCGACGAGGTAGTTCGGGTCGTTGGGGGCGGTGATGGTCTCGCGCAGGATCTGGACGGCCTGTGGCTTCGTGTCGCTGTCGTGATCGACCAGCGCCTCGGCGAGAAACACGCGTGTGATCTTGTTCGTCGGGTCGATCTTGAGCGACTCGTTGAGATACTTCACCGCTTCCTTCCCCGAGGCCCAGCCGGTGAGGAAGGGGACATGCGGCGTCTGGTCGTGCAGCCTACCCAGGACACGGGGAGGGCCGCCCCCTTCGAGTTTCGGGTCGATGAGGTAGGCGATGGTCGCTTCACGCCGGATGCGGTCGGCCGCCCCCTGCTTCACCGCCGCGAGCTTGCCGTAGACGAGAGCCCACTCACCCCAGTTCACGGAGTCCCAGAAATAGAGCTCGCCCGCACCGGGAATGGCTCGGGCTGCCTCTGCCACCTGCTTCTCCGAAGCTTTCTCCTGATTCGCGATGCCCTTCGCGGCCAGTTGCCTGCCCAGCACCGCCAGCGCCTTCTCTCCGGCCCGC
This sequence comes from uncultured Thermoanaerobaculia bacterium, assembly GCA_964650405.1. Lineage (GTDB taxonomy): Bacteria > Acidobacteriota > Thermoanaerobaculia > Gp7-AA8 > Gp7-AA8 > CAZYTO01. The sequence goes on from CAZYTO010000044.1 coordinate 1,299, forward strand.
TTCGCTTCGTCGAAGATCGTCTTCTTCTCGTCCGCGGTCGAGGCGATGTAGACGCCTTTGAACCGGTACGTCCGCAACAGCTTCCACTGGGCGTCGAGGTCGTTGCCGTTCGCAGCTACGGCGTGTTGGTAGGCGGCAATGGCCGCGTCCGTGTGAGGCGCCTTCGCTCTCCCGCTGGCATGCCCGTCGGCGCGCTGGAGCCAGTGCTGGTCGCCGTCAACGGTCTGGGCCATGGCCAGCGGAGCCGTCCCGAGAAACACGACGGTGACGATTGCAGCAATCTGTCGCATGGCGCGAATTGTAGTGCCCCGTGGCACATCCATTGAACCGGCTGTACTCATGCGCCTCCCTGTCGCCCTCGCCGTCGCACTGCTCCTCGTTGCCTGCCGCGGTGAGCGCGTTCCCCGCGATTATCAGAACACGCCGCCCGCGGTCACCCATCCCGTGACGAGCTCGCAGCAGACACCGACGGCCCATGGTCTCCCAGGACCGTCGCCTGAGCCGTCCACCGGCGTCGAAGGAAAGCGCCTTCCGCCCCCGGCGAAGCTGAAGGATCAGGCACCGACGCACGGAGCCCGGACCACCCGCGACGAAGGGCAAAACGTGACGCCGGCGAGCGGAACCTCGGTGACCACCGGAACGCACCTGGCGGCGAGGCCGTAGATCCCGCGCCACCCGGCAACGTTCAGCGGGTCAACGCCACGACGTACTCGGGCGTCGCGAAGGTGTCCACGCCGTGGAACGACAATCCGGTCGCGCTCTCCCGTTCCAGTAGTAGTGGCACTTCCTTGAGGAACCGGACGGCGCCATTGCGCTGCTTCCAGGCTGCTTCCTTGGCACACCACCAGTGCAAAACGCGATGTGGGACGGTGCAACGCTCCATCGCACCGATCTCGCTCTCGATCAGAAAATGCCGGGCCACGTGCTCGTCCAGCGGGCGGATGCGCTCAATGTCGACGCCGACAGGGAGGTCGTCGATCGCGGCGGCGGCCAGCCCGTGGGAGTGGGAGATGGAGATCCATGCGCCGCCGGCAAGCTGGGGCCGCGTGACGGCCAGGCCGCGAGGGTCCTGCGCGAGACCGCGCGCCACGGCCAGGCGTTTGAGTGCATAGCGGCTCAGCAGCCACTCCTCGCGGCGCCGCGCACGGGGAAAGGCATCCGCCTCGGCCAGCTCTTCGTCGCTGAACCACGAAGCCGGGTCATCGCCGATCCCCTCGAGGACAAGGGTGCGGTTGTGCCACGACGGCGGAAGGGGGAGGCTTCTCATTTCGCCTGCGCGGGAACGGCGGCCATGAACTGCGTGTCGCCCTCCTGCCCGACGACCGTCGCAAACGCGACGGCCGTCCCCTGATTCACGGCGATGCGCACGACCATGGTCTCATCGATGCGGAAGCCGAGCGCCGCCTCGACGTCGCGCGTGACGAAGACCTGGTCTTCGTCGATCCACGACTCGACCGGCTTGCCGACGACCGCACCGTTTGCCGCCCGGCGTACGGTGATCTTCACGCTGGCCGGCACGATGCCTACGTTCACCACGCCGACATTGAGGTGCCGGGCGCCGGAGGCGAGCGAGGGCAGCCCGACGATGGCCAGCTCCGGAGTCGGTGAGCCGTAGGTTGCCGAGTCGCTCAGGGTGAGCGGCGATTCGACCGAGGCGTGGGCCTGGTGCGCCGAGTCCCAGGAGCGGACGGTCACGACCGGGACTCGGGAGTTCACGTATTCGAGCCACAACGTCCCGATGGTCGACTGGGCATGGAAGTATGTCTTCACGACGTCGTCCCAGCGCAGGGTCTGCAACGGCGCGAGGGTGACGCGGCGGTCGATGCGCTTGTCCGCCGCGACGTAGCGCAAGGTGAGGTGAATGGTCTCGCGGAGTGGGTTGTGCACCGTGAGGTCGCTCTGCCAGTACGCGCCGCCCATCCCTTCGCCGCTGCCGGCGATGGGGAAGACGGCGCGGGTGAAGCCGGGGTTGGCCAGCTCGTGCGTGCCCGGCACGTGGATGAGCCGCAGGTACGCTGCCGGCGCCGCCGCCCTGGCCTCCTTGCGCCGCCGCCATAGCTCGACTCCGCGCACGTTCTTGTAGAACTCGTAGCAGTCGTCGAGATAGCCGGCCACTGCCTGCGCCCGGACGGCATTCGGCACGCCGTCGAACGTATCGAAGCCCTCGGGCGAGCGCCGCAACACGACCTTCGGCCTGGCCCGCTCGAGCTGCCCGATGACTTCGGCCTGGTAGGGCCGCGGCGACATCATCGGCACCTGGTAGAAGCGCGTCGGGTTTGGCCGATCGCAGAAGAAGTAGAGGGCCGGCTGGTTGGAGAAGTCGAAGATCGGCTCGTCGCGCTTCGGCACGAGGGCCCTGACTTCGGCAATGACGGCGTTGATCCTGTCCATCACCTGATCGGCCTGCGGCTCGTGATAGACGCGCAGCGTTCGCACGCCATATCGCAGCGTGTCGTCGATGCGCGCGTTGACGAGGTCCGGGATCCAGAAGAGGACCGCCAGGAGCGGAATCGCCGCGGCTACCAGCAGCAGGATGAAGGCGCGGGTCGCTGTTCGCTGATCGCGGGTCGCTGTTCGCGGCTCGCTGTTCGCTGTTCGGTGTTCGGTGTCTGCTTCATCGCTCCACAGCAACTTCAGGCGCCTCGCGAGCGCGACGGCCAGCATCACGATCATCGGGCCGAGGAGGAAGGCGGCGAAGTACTGGTGGCGGAACTCCGCGCGGCCGAAGGCGGTGCGCTGGGTGACGGCAGCGAAGACGGCCAGCACGAAGAGAGCTCGGTCGTCATCGTCGAGCCTGCGCCGGAGCCATCGCTGGATGCAGTACACGGCGGCGATGGCGATGACCAGCGGGCTGAGGATGAGGTGAAACTTCTCGAAGAGAATGAAATCGGAGAGGGAGTGGAGGTTGAGGTCGTTGCGGAACGTGGAGACGAGATCGGGGAAGGGGAGCGACCAGATGGCGTCGATGAAGTGCGGAATCTCGAGAAAGGAAATGCGGGCGAAGTCGCCCACGAGGCCGCCGGCCGCCAGGTAGGCGAGGAAAGGCGCGGCCCCGAGGGCGGCGCCGGCCAGAAACGAAAGCGTGACGAGGCCGTATCGCGCGCCGGCGGCGGCCACGCCCGTCCCGGGTGACTGCTGCGGGCGGCTGGCAGCGAAGGCCAGCAGCCCGATCGCGGCGAGACCGCCGGCGATGGAGTACATCCCGATCTCGTAGCTGAAGAACAACGCCACCGCCGAGACCGCGCCGGCCAGGCCGATGCCTGCGTAGCTCCGCCGCTTCAGTCCGAGCCAGAAGAGCGCCACGGCCGCGACCTGGAAGAACGTCCGTTCGTTCTCCGCGGTCGTCCATGCCCCCATTGCCACGACGAGCAGGGCCAGGGGAATGGAGTCGAAGAGGGCGATGCCGAGGTACCAGAGGGAGAGCGCCAGGAAGCCGCCGAGGACGACGCTCTTGGCGATCGAGACGTCGATACTGCGGCCGGACAGCTCCATGAGCCACGTGTCGAGCAGGCCGTCCTCGAGCATTCCATGCAGCGGATAGACGCCGCGGTACGGCGCCTTGCCGCGCAGGTAGTCCGACGCCGGCCCGATCGACTCGCCGCGGTGGAAGAGGTCGACGTACTGTGACAGGTGCGCTGTCGATGCGTAGCTGAGGCAGTAGACGAGGAGCGGAATGATGAACCAGGCCGCCACCCTCCACGCTGTCTCGGGACGCGGCGCGCGGCGGATGCGGAGCAGCAGAAAGAGGCCCGCCAGGAGCGCCAGGCCGATCCACACGGCCGGCAGCGGCAGCGGGACGGCGACGATCGGCGCGACCGGCAGCAACGCCAGCGGCACTCCTGCCACGGCGATACGCCCGAATGTTTCCTCGCAGTCCGCGCCGAACGCGAGTTGGGTGAGGCGCGCCGCGTACACCGCCACGAGCCAGAACAGCGCCGCGAAGAGCGTGACGAAGAGGACCTCGAGAAAGAGCGTCGGGATGTGTGCGATGCGGCGGCCGGTGACCAGGGCGCGGAAGAAGATCCACCCCGCGGCCTCGGTGACGACGAGCGCATGGAAGGGCCACATCGTCTGCCGCAGGAGCTGCCGGATCCAGCGTCGCGAGGCGACGAGCGCCAGCGTACGTGGGACGCCGAACGAGAGCACCATCGGCAGCAGCACCACCCAGCCGACTTTTCCGGTCGTCAGGAAGAGCAGCGGCGCGAGGAGGTACGGCAGCGCGAACAGAACGCGGTCGCGCACGCCGTATGCCGCCGTGTACCGCTCGCCGAGGCGGCGGAAGACGAGGGTCAGCGGCGGAACAAGCAGTAGAAACAGTGCTGCGTTGACGTAGTCATTGAGCTTCGAGTCACGCTCGATCGTCACGACGCCGACGGCGGCGGGCGCGGTGGGGGGGAGGTTGCGGGTCAGCAGCGTGGCGCAGAAGAAGAGGCCGCACGCGAAGCAGAACGCCGCGATCCAGAGCAGCGCCGTCGAGACCTGCCCGGACAGCGAGCGTTCCCGCGTCATCGGCGCGCAGTGTACATTCCGAGGATCGTCTCCAGCATCGCGCGGATCTGCGGATCGTCGCCCCTGTACTTCGCATTGTGCGGAGGGGGCGGATTGAGTGTCGGGCGATAGGGATCGTGGGCGAGCCCGGCAAGCTGGCCGAGACGGTCCTGCCACGCCGCACGCGACGGCTTCCACCCCTTCGCCTCGTCAGGCAACGGCGGCATGTCGGGCACGCGCTCCCGCGGTCGCGGCGCGTTCTTCTTGCGCGCGGCACAGAGCACATAGCTCGATTCGAGGCGGCCTTCGTCCACCATCGCGCCTTCGAAGGTCAGCATCATCTCCAGCAGGCTGCGGGCGACGGGATCTTCGAAGCGGAAGTTGAGCACGATGTCATAGAGGAGGTGCTGCATGAGCGTGCCGCCGAGGTCGCGGTGCTCCACGACGTCGAAGCGCTCGCGGAGCATCGGGATCAGCTCCGCCGATCTCACCGCCTCGGACGGATCGTTGTGGATCATCTCTTCGACCGTCGGCCGCGCTTTCTCTTCATACACCCGGCCCGTGTGCGCGCCCCGGCGGAGGTGGGGCGGCAGCGCCCGCAGCAGGCCGTTGATCATGCCGTGTACCTCATCGCTGTACTGGAAGCGGTTCGGACCTGCGTATTCGTTGACGAGGAGTGCACCGTCTTCTTTCAGCGCGCGCTCGATCTGCGTGTACGCGTGCTCCAGGTTCTCGACGTGGTGCAGGACGGAGTGGGCAATGATGACGTCGTACGATCCCTCGATGGGATCGCGATTTAGATCGAGCACGCGGTAGCTGACCTTTGCCGGCGCGAGGGCTCGGGCACGCGCCACCGCGTCGGCCGCAAAGTCACAGGCGTCGATGTGACCGATCCAGGCGTGCTGGGCCAGGGCGCGCTCCAGCCACCCTTCCCCGCAGCCGAGGACGAGCGCGTCAACCCGCTCCCCTGGCATGTAGCGCGGCGCCCAGGCGGTGAGCCAGTCGCGAGCCGGATGTCCGGTGGCCCGCTCATTGAGGTAGAGCAGCACCGGCAGCGCAGTCATCCACGTCAGCTCGCCGAGCCGGTGGGTGAACATCGCATCGCCCCAGAGCTCCGCGCTGTCGGTCACTGGGGCCTGAGTCTACTCTGAGGGTGGGTAGGGCCAGGCAAGGAGCGATGAGCCATGGCTGGGCAAAGATCTAAGCGCCGCCACTCGTTCTCATGCCTCATGCCCCTCAGCACTCGGCACTCAGCACTCGGCACTCAGCACCCGGCACTCACGACCGGGACAGCGTCGCGATCACGGCATCCCTCAGCGCGGACACGCTCGCCTTTCCGGCTTCCGCGTCGGGAGTCCGGCCGTGCTTCCGGATGGCGTCGCTGGTCATGGGGCCGATGGAGACGAGTTTCGCGCCGTTCAGACTGACAGCATCCCCGAGCGCGGTAAAGAAATTGTCGACCGTGGAGGCACTGGTGAACGTCACGGCGTCGATGCCGGCAAGCTCCGCGGGATCGCCGGCGACCGGGCGATTGCGATAGGCGATTGCGAGATCGACCTCGCCGCCGCGCCGGCGCAACTCGTCGATCAGCTCCTCCCGTCCATCCTCGGCGCGAATGACGGCCGTACGGATGCCGCTCTGGTCGGCCTCGAGCAGGGGCAGCAGCGCCGACGACATGAACTTGTCGGGCACGAGATCGGGCGAGATGCCGTGCGATTTCAGATCAGCCGCGGTCGTCTCGCCTACGGCGGCGATGCTGACTCCGGCGAGCGACCGCGCGTCCTTCCCCGCCTCCTGAAGGCGCTCGAAGAAGGCCCTGACGCCGTTCGTGGAGGTGAAGATCAGCCGCTGGTAATCGCCCGCGGACGCGACGACCTTGTCGAGCGAGGCAAACGACTCCGGCGGTGCGATCTCGATGGTGGGGAACTCGATGACGGCGGCGCCGCTCTCTTCGAGAAGCCGTTTCAGGTCCGAGGCCTGCTCGCGGGCCCGGGTGACGACGATGCGTTTCCCGAAGAGCGGCTTCGTCTCGAACCAGTTGATGCGGTCGTGCAGCGTCACCACTTCGCCGACCACGATCAGCGCCGGGGTCGGAACGCCGGTCGCGCGCTCTTCGATGTCTGCCAGGGTGCCGGCCACAGTGCGATGCTCCTTCGTCGTGGCCTTCGAGATGACGGCGATCTTCCGCTCGGCCGGGACGCCGTTCTCACGCAACTTGCGGACGATCACCGGCATATTGCCAAGACCCATCATGAAGACGATGGTCCCGTGCATCTTCGCCAGAGCCTCCCAGTCGACGCCGGTCGACTCATCGGCCTCGTGGCCGGTGACCAGAGTGACCGAAGTGGCGAAGTCCCGATGGGTGACCGGGATCCCGGCGTACGCCGGTCCGGCAATGGATGAGGAGATGCCGGGCACGATCTCGAACGAGACACCGGCCGCCGCGAGCTCTTCGGCCTCTTCCCCACCGCGGCCGAAGACGAAGGGATCGCCCCCCTTGAGGCGTACGACGCACTTGCCTTCCTTTGCCTTCTGCACGAGCAACGCGTTGATCTGATCCTGGGGGAGTGCATGCGCGCTGGCGCGCTTGCCGACGTATACGACTTCGGCACTCTTCGGAATGCGCGCGGCGATGCCGGGGGAGACCAGTGCGTCGAGGGCGACGAGGTCGGCGCCCGCGATGAGCTCCGCGGCGCGAAGGGTGAGCAGCGAGGGGTCTCCCGGACCGGCGCCGACGAGAAAGACTTTGCCAACGGTAGTCATGTGCGTTTGGTCATGAGCGTTTGGTTTTATGCGGTAGTTTTCACCAGCTCGGCGGCGCCCCGCGCCACCAGCTCCTGATAGACGGCCTCGACGACCTCGTCGTCGTTCGTGCCGCTGCGGAGAACGCACACGGAGCGATCGCCTTCGAGCTCGCCGAAGAAGGCGCGGATCGTCGTCGTCTCGCCGATGGTGGCGTGCACGGCCACGGCGGAGTAGCAGTCGAGCAGGTCGCCGAATTTTTGCAGCACGCCACGCTCCACCACCGCGGCGCGGGCCGTAGGGGCGTGGTTGATGGCGTTGATGGCCTCGATGGCCCGCCCGTTCGTCTTCAACGTCTCCAGTCCGACGATGCCCTGCCCGGCTGCCGGGGTCATCTCCTCCACTGGGAAAAGCGACACGATCTCGCTCTGGCGGCCGAGGCGCGTAAGGCCTGCGCCGGCGAGCACGGCGGCGTCGTAGAGGCCGGAGCGCAGTTTGTTGATCCGCGTATCGACGTTGCCGCGCATCTCCTGGAGCGTAAGCTGCGGAAAGAGCGCCCGGAACTGGGCGCGGCGGCGCGGTGCGCTCGTGCCGACGACCGCTCCCGCGAGTAATGCGCCCGGTGGGAGGTGGTCGAGCTGGACCCAGGCGTCGCGCGGTTCGCCGCGCTCGAGGAAGCCGGCCAGGATGAAGTCGTCCGGAATGAGCGACGGCACGTCCTTGAGGCTGTGCACCGCCAGGTCGATTTTGCCGCGCCGGAGCGCCTCTTCCAGCTCCTTCACGAACAGCCCCTTGCCGCCGATCGAGGCCAGCGGCACGTCGGTCCGCCGGTCGCCGGTGGTTTTCATGGTCACGATCTTGGTCCGATAGTCCGCGCCGGCGAGGAGGTTCTGCACGGTATTGGCCTGCCAGAGGGCAAGCTGGCTGCCGCGGCTTCCGATTCGGAGCGTGTCAGAGGTCATGCGTCCTTCCTGGTGCCGAGTGACAAGGAGAAGTGCCGAGTGCCGAGTGCTGAGTGCCGAGAACCGAGATGGAGCTCGGCACTCGTCCCTGGTGCTCGGCACTCGGCACTCGGCACTTGCCTCTCCTCATCGCAGGCCGAAGATCTTTCTGATGGTGCGGCGCAGCGACTCCCGCTCCTGCGGCTCCTCCGCGCCCTCCCGCAGTTGCAGGATGGGGTAATGCAGGATCTTGTTCACCATCTGGGTCGTGAGCATCTCGATGGCCTCCCGCTGCTCGGCCGAGACCGGCCCGAGTTTGCGCAGGCACTTCTCCGTCTCTGCGGCGCGGATCTCCTCGAGACGCTGCTGCAGCTCGAGGATCGTGGGAACGGCGTCCTGCGTGGCCAGGCGCTTGCGGAAGCCGTCGACTTCACGGACGACGATGTCCTCCGCCAGATGGGCCTTCTGCTCGCGCAGGGCGCGGTTCGAATCGGCGACTAGCTGCAGGTCGTCGATGTTGTAGAGATAGGCGCCCTCGATCCGCGAGATGACGGGGTCGATGTTGCGCGGCACCGAGAGATCGATGAGGAAGAGGTTGCGCTGCTTCCGGTTCAGCAAAGCGCGATCGACCTGTTCGGGCGTGATGATGTAGTGCGGCGCGCCGGTCGAGGCCACGACGATGTCGCAGGCGGCGAGGTGCGGCTCGATGGCATTGAACTGGATGGCGTCGCCTTTGAAACGCGCCGCCAAGTCGACGGCCCGCTCGAAGGCGCGATTGGCGACGAAGATCTGCTTGGGCCCGAACCCGGCCAGGTGCTCCGCCGTCAGTTCCGCCATCTCGCCGGCGCCGATGATCAGAACGTTGACCGCGGAGAGATCGCCGAAGATCTTCCTGGCCAGCTCCACCGCCGCAAACGGCACGGAAACGGCGTTCTCGCCGATGCCCGTATCGGTACGGACCCTCTTGGCCACGCGCATGGTCTGCTCGAAGAGCTGCTGCAGGATGCCGTCGAGCCGGTTCTGTTCCTTGCTGGTCTGGAAGGCGCTCTTCACCTGCCCGGCGATCTGCGGCTCTCCCACGATCATCGAATCGAGCCCCGAGGCCACGCGGAACAAGTGCTTGACTACGTCGGCATGGCGGAGGACGTAGAGGTGCTTCTCCAACTCCGCCCGCGCCGCGCCGCCGCGCTCCGAGAGCCAGTCGACGATCGAGGTGATGACGTCTTCACTCGGCGCCGACACCACGACCTCGACGCGGTTGCAGGTCGAGACGATCGTGCCGCCCTCCACCCCGGCAAGCTCGCAAAGCGACTGCACGTGTTCCTCGAGCCTGTTGGCCATGCTCAGGCGCTCGCGCACCTCGACCGGCGCGGTGCGGTGATTGACGCCGACGAGGACTAGGGCCACGACACGCCTCCCCAACCACCCTGCGAGCGGGTTGCGGCGAGCGGCGAGCGGGAGATCGCGAGCGATTCCACCTGACGGTTCCCCATTCCCGCTTGCCGCTCGCCGCTCACCGCTCGCCTACGCATGATGAATCCCCAGGATGGCCACGAGCGTTGCCACGAACGCGCAGGCGGAGATGAGCATCGTCCGGCGGGCGCGGTATGCGCCGCTGATGTAGGACTGCAGCAGGATGGCAAAGAGCACCCAGGCGATCATGGCCCCGACCTGTTTCACTCCCGGCTGGAGCAGCTCGGCGCTGGTGCGGTACTGCCAGAGAATGCCGAAGAGGATGCCCAGGGTGTAGATCGAGAAGCCGATGGCCAGGGCGCGATAGCTGAGGCGCTTGCAGATGTTGAGACTGGGGATCCACTCCCACAGCGCGCCGCGTTGTTTGCGTTTGAGCGCGCGGTCCTGCAGGTAGGCCAGCAGCGTGAAGGCCAGGCCGATGAAGAGCGAGGCCACGCCGACCGTGGCGAAGAGGATGTGCGCAGTGAAGAGATTCGAGCGAAGGCCGGGAGCCATCTTCGCGAACGGCTCGTGGACGACGGCGGCGATGGTGGCCAGCATCAGCACGAGCGGATAGACGAAGAAGGATGCCGCGTGCACGCGGTAGCGAATGAAGAGCGCCAGCTCGACGGCGAACAGCGTCCAGGCCATGAAGGCGCTGGCCTCCGGCAGGTTCGTGAGGGGCGGGTGGTGGGTGCGGATGCAGATCCCGCCGATCCACACCGTGTGGCTGACGAAGCCGGCGATCATGAAGCCGAGGGCGATGAGCTGGGGGCGGTGGTCGCGATAGAAGAGCGTCGCCAGCGCCAGCAGCGTGCCGGCCGCGTAGAGAAGCAGCGCTACGTAGAGTGTGGCGTTCGGGCTCATGTCGTCAGCTTCTTGCAGAAGACGACCTTGTCGTCCTCGATCCGGTAGAAGTCCTTGATGCGTGAGATCTCGTCGTATCCGCTGCGCTGGTAGAACCGCAGGGTGGGACCATAGCTTTCCTTCGACGAGGTCTCGATGAGCAGCATCCGTCCGCGCTGGCGCCGCACCTCATTTTCCACGAAGCGGAGCAGCAACTGCCCGAAGCCCTGCCCCTGCTGTTTCGGGTCGACGGCGATCCAGTACAGGTCGAAGACACCGTCGGTCAGCGGCGTGGCCCCGTAGCAGACATACCCCTGGACGGCACGGTTGGGCCCGTTGTCCGGCTCCTCGAGCACATGCACGAGATACTCGCCGCGCTCCGGATGATCGAGCGACACATCGACGAGCTCGATCGCACAGCGCACTTCTTCTTCGGTAAAGCGGGCCACGCTGACGAGGATGTCGTGAATGCGGTCACGATCCCGCAGCTCGACGGGGCGGATCTTCATGCCGGGGCAATGATAAGTCGCGGTTCGCTGATCGCTCTTGGCGTGTCATCGATTGCTGGTCGCAGTTCCTGTGTCGCCGGTCGCTGCTGCGAGCGAGTCGGCTGCGCCAGTCAACCGACTTCAGCGGTCTGGAGCAGATCCGGGGCGGCGAAATCTGCAAATCGCGACATGACATCGCGCGGCACCCACGCCCGGACATGCGTGCATGCCTCGTCGACCCGCTTGTCGAGGACCTCGGCCACTTCGAAGAGCTGGGCCAGGAGGCGCGCCTCGCCATGGGGGATGTCGAGGTGCATCACTTCGCCCTCGCGCATCTCCCGCTCGCGAACGGCCTCCACGAGCCGTTCGATCCCGCGGCCCGTGAGCGCCGAAATGGTGACGGCGTCGCGGCGGCGGACGTCGAGGTGCTCGCCCCGATCGGCCTTGTTGTAGACCTCGATGACGCGGGCGGCATCGACGCCGAGGTCCTTGAGGACTTCGTCGCCGACGGCGCGCTGGTCTTCGAACTGCGGATGGCTCACATCGATCACGTGCAGCACAAGGTCGGCCGCCACCGCCTCTTCCATCGTCGACCGGAACGAGGCCACGAGATGGTGGGGCAGCTTGCGGAGGAATCCGACCGTATCCACGATCACCGTCTCCCGCGGCATCTCGAAGGCCGCCCGCTGTGACTTGGCGTCGAGGGTGGCGAAGAGCTTGTCGATGGCCTCCGCTCCGCCCCGCGTGAGCTGGTTGAAGAGCGTCGACTTGCCGGCGTTGGTATAGCCGACCAGGGCGACGGTGAAGACGGAGCTCCGCGACTTGCGCTGCGTGTCGCGCTGCCGTTCGATCTTCAACAGCTCCCGCTTGAGGTGCGCGATCCGCGTGCGGATGATGCGCCGGTCCAGCTCGAGCTGGGTCTCACCGACTCCGCGCGTGCCGATGCCGCCGGCCTGCCGTTCCAGGTGCGTCCAGGCCCGCGTCAGGCGCGGCAGCAGATACTCGAGCTGGGCCAGCTCCACCTGCGTACGTGCCTCACGGCTGCGGGCGCGCCCGGCGAAGATGTCGAGGATCAGGCCGCTGCGGTCGATGACCTTGGCCGGGATGATCTTCTCGAGATTGCGGGCCTGCGCGGGCGAAAGGTCGTCGTCGAAGACCACCAGCGTCGCCTGCTGTCTCTCGGCAAGCTGCCTGACCTCGTCCGCCTTGCCGCTGCCGACGAAGGTGGCGGGATCGGGCGCCTGCCGCCGGGCCAGGACTTTCTCCACGACGGAGCCGCCCGCGGTTTCGATCAGTTTCTCCAGTTCGTCGAGGTGTTCTTCGGCGACGCCGCGCGAGAGTTCAGGAAGGACGAGACCGACAGCGATGACTTTTTCGAGCATCGAGTGATGTGTGCAGACAATATACAGAGTTCCGCTATAAAACATGAGCGGTGGCAGACCTTTCGCTTTGGGCGCGACGGCGAGCCGGTCTGTGCCGGAGAGATATCATCCGCCGCGCGATGTGGCTGCTCTACGAGGTACTGCTGTACCTCACCTTCGTGCTGGCGCTTCCGTTCTTCCTGCTGGCGGGAGTGCTCCGAGGCAAGTACCTGGTCAACTTTCCGGAGCGGATGGGGTTCTATCGCTCGCCGGCGGCGGACCACGACCTCTGGATTCACGCCGTTTCCGTGGGAGAGACACTGGCGGCGAAGACGATCGTCGCCGAGATCCTCCGCCTGCGACCGGATACGACGATCGTCTTCACCACGACGACCCTGACCGGGCAGACACAAGCGAAACGCCACTTCCCGTTTGCGACGGTGACGTACTTTCCGTTCGACTTTTCCTGGACCGTCCGGCGCTTCCTCGACCATCACCGGCCAAGGGCGTTCGCAACCATGGAAACCGAGATCTGGCCCAACGTCACCCGCCTGACGCGTGCCCGCGGGCTACGGCTGGTGCTGGCCAACGGGCGCCTCTCCGACCGATCCTTTCCGCGTTACCGCGCCCTCCGCGGCATCGTCGGGCGAATCCTTGGGCGCTATGACCGCATCCTGGCCCGCGAGCCCCTCGATCGCGAGCGTTTCATCGCCATCGGCGCGCCGGAAGCGATCGTGGAGGCAAGCGGCAACGTGAAATTCGACTACGCGCCCGACGATCAGCCGCTGGAGATCGGGCCGCTGCTGGAATCGCTGATTGCCGGCCGGCCGGCCGTCGTCCTGGGCTCGACGATGGAGGGAGAGGACGAAGATCTCCTGCCGGAGCTGGAGCGCTTCGTGCGCGACCGCAACGCGTTTGCCATCCTTGCGCCCCGCAAACAGGAGCGGTTCGAGGTCGTGGCCGGACTGCTCGCGACGACTTCGCTCGCGGCGATTCGCCGCAGCGAGCTCTCCAGTACCACCGCGAAGCGCGAGACAGACGGCCTGTCCGAGGTTGAACCGGCTCTCAAAGGAAGTAACCCCTCCCCGCCATCCGCTACGAGCCCCTCCGTTCTCTTGCTCGACTCGTTCGGCGAGCTGGCGCGCATCTATCGCTACGGGATCCTCGCCTTCATCGGAGGGAGCCTGAGACCGGGCACCGGCGGGCACAACCCGATCGAGGCAGCGGCGGCCGGCGTGCCGGTCTGCTTCGGGCCGTACATGTCGAATTTCCGCGAGATCGCGGCCGCGTTTCTGCGCGACGGCGGCGCCGGCGAGATACGGAGCGCCGCGGACGTCTTCGCGCTGGCCGGGCGGCTGCTCGATGACGCGGCGGAACGGGCCGGCCGTGGGGAACGGGCCAGACAGACCGTCGCACAGAACCGGGGCGCCTCCGCAAGGACGGCGCAACGCATCGTCGAGATGCTGTCGTGACGAAGCTGCTCAAGCCGGTCGAGCTGCTCTACCGCGCCCTCAACCGGGCCCGGCGGGAGCTGTACCGCCGCCGCGTCCTGCGCGCGAAGCACCTGCCGAAGCCGGTCATCTCGGTGGGCAACATCGCCATCGGCGGCGCCGGAAAGACGCCGGCGGTGATCGCCATCGGTCAGTACCTGCAGGAGCGCGGCTACCGGGTGGCCGTCCTCACCCGCGGCTACGGCCGCTCGGGCAGGGAACAGGGCCCGGTCACGGAGCTCGATGCCTCGCGTTTCGGCGATGAGCCCGTGCTGATTAAAAAGCACCTCGGAAATGCCGACGTAATCGTTGGCGAAAACCGTTACGCAAATGGCTTGCATGTTAACTGCGACGTTTATCTGCTCGACGACGGGTTCCAGCATCTGCAACTCGCCCGCGACGTCGACGTGATCGTCGACGCACCGAAGGCGCGCTGGTACCGGGAGGGGCGGTCCGCCCTCCGCGACGCCCAGGTCATCGTCCCGCGGAAGCTCTGCGTGACCATTCCCGCCGAGCTGCACGGCCGGCGGCTCTTCGCCTTTGCCGGCCTGGCCGACAACGGGCAGTTTTTTGCCTCCCTCCCCAACCTCGCTGGAAGGCTCGGGTTCCCCGACCACCACCGGTACTCGGACGCCGACCTGGATGCAATTCGGAGGGCGGCCCGCGACGTTCAGGCCGACCGGATCGTCACAACTGAAAAGGACGCGGTGAAGCTGACCGGGCGTGACATCATTCCGATCCCCGCCGAGATGGTGATCGAGCACGCCGTGCTCGAGCGCATCGAAGCGCTCATCCGCAAGTGAGTCGCAAGAAAAGCCCTCTGCTGCAGCGTATCGAATACGCCGCCTATCGCGCCGTCGCCGCCGTCGTGCGTCTCGGGTCGGACGAAACCGCGATGCGGTGGGGGTCGCGCCTGGGAACCTTCTCGAAGCGTATCCTTCGGAAGCGCGACCGCTTGGCCTTCGCCAACATCGGCGCCGCCCTTCCCGGCCGCGATCCCCGGCAGCTTCGGGCCGTCCTCGACGACTGCTGGCGGCACTTCGGACGGGAGCTGGTCAGCTACATCCGGGTCCAGTCCCGGCCCCTCTCGGAGATCGCGGCGGCCTGCCCGTTCGTGAACGAACATCTCCTGGAGGAGGCACGCGCCCGCGGGAACGGGGTGGTGTTGATCTCCGCGCACTGGGGTGGGTGGGAGGTGGCCGGGCTGGCCATCATGGCCCTGGTCGACAACGTACGGACGGTGGCCCGGCGGCTGGACAACGAGATTCTGGAAAGGGACCTGGCGGCAATCCGGGCAAAAACGGGAGCGGAGGTCGTGGACCGGCGAAACGCGGCACGAGTGCTGCTTAGGGGCCTGAGCGAGAACGCTGTCGTGGTCCTCCTGCCGGATCAAGCCGTCCTGCCGCGCGAAGGCATCCTCGTTCCTTTCCTGGGGCGCGATGCCTGGACCACGCCCGCTCCCGCCCGAATGGCGTTACGCTACGGCTCCACCATTGTGTTCGCCTTTTGCATACCGGACGGCACCAGACACCGGCTGGAGTTCGAGGAGCCGATTCCTGTCGAACAACTGAGCGAAGCCGAACGGGATCCGGCAGCACTGACGCGCCGCATCAACGAGGTCATCGCCCGAAGGATCGAGAGCCGTCCCGAGCTCTGGTTGTGGATGCACGACCGGTGGAAAGGGACGGCCGCGGGGTGAAGCAGCACATGACGGATACGGTCGTGATCGGACTCAATTGGGTCGGGGACAACGTTCTCGCGCTACCGACCTACCGCGCCCTGCGCCACCGCTTCCGCGGTGAAGGGGGAATCGCCGTCGCCGCCCCCGCGCACATCGCCTCCCTGCTGGAGGCGAGCGGCGTGTTCCGCCGGGTCGTCCCCTGGAACGGGACCATGCGCAACCGCATCGCCGCCCTGCGCCGGGGACGCTTCCGCCGCGCCATCATCCTGCCGAACTCTTTCCGCGCCGCCATGATCGCCTTCGCCGCCGGCATCGGCGAGCGGTGGGGATACACGACTGACGCCCGCGGCCTGTTCCTCACCCACCGCGTCCGGCGCGAGCTGCCTCGGGCCCACCAGCTCGACGACTACTCCACCTTGCTCGCGGCGATGAACGCGCCGCGCGTCGTGGACGAGATCCCGACCATCACCCTGCCGCAGCCGATTCGCGAGAAAGCGCGCAAGCGGCTCCGCGCCCTTCGCATCCGCCTCGACCGGCCCCTGTTCGGTCTCCATGCCGGCGGGCTCTACGGCCAGGCCAAACACTGGGGAGATCTACGCTACGGTGAGCTGGCGGAGCGCCTCAGCGCCGGCGGGTTCGACGTCGTGCTGCTGACCAGCCCCGGCGAACGGGAACAGGCCGAGCGCATCGCGGCCGAGTGCGGAGACCTGCCCATCATCGGCCACGACGGCGACGTCCTGCAGCTCGCCGCCGCCATCTCCCACTGCTCGGTCATTGTGACGAACGACAGCGGACCTCTCCACCTGGCCACGGCGCTCGCCGTGCCCTCCGTCTCGATCTTCGGCCCCACGGACCCGGGCCGCACGGTCATCCCCGGCGCCAGCCGCGTGCTGCTGAAGCCCCATGCCTGCTCCCCCTGCTACCAGCGGGAGTGCCCGCTTCGCGATCATCGCTGCATGAGCGACATCGGCGTCGATGAAGTCTTCGAAGCGTCACTGAGCATGCTGCGCGAGCTTGTCACCGACGAAGTCCGGGTGTTGTAAACAGCTACAATCGAAGCCATGGAGGACCGGCTGTACAAGATCGGCGAGGTCTGCCGGATGGCGGACGTGCAGCCGTACGTTCTGCGCTACTGGGAGACGGAGTTCCCGCAACTGGCGCCGAACAAGAGCGGCGGCGGCCAGCGGCTCTATACGAAGAACGAGATCGACGTCATCCTGCGGATCAAGCAGCTCCTCTACTCCGAGGGCTTCACCATCGCCGGTGCAAAGAAGAAGCTCGAGACGGAGCTCAATGAACCTGCCGCGGCGGAGACACCGGCAACCGTCTCCGCCCCGCCACCACCCGCATCGCAACCCTCACCGGCCCACGCCCGAGCGTTGCTGGACGTGAAGCGCGAGCTCGGCGAGATCCTCCAGTTGCTGAGCGGCGATCAGCCTCCGGAGCGGAAGAGCGCCACGATCCGCTCGAGGCCGGCCCGGTCGTCCTCGTCGAAGGCGTCGAGCTGATCGCTGTCGACGTCGAGCACCGCGATCAACTCTCCCTCAGGGCCGAAGACTGGGACGACGATCTCCGACTTCGAATTCGGATCGCAGGCGATGTGCCCGGGAAACTGCGTGACGTCCGGCACGATCACGGTCTCCCGCCGTTGGGCCGCGGTCCCGCAGACGCCGCGGCCGAATTCGATCTGCAGACAGCCGACGGTGCCGATGTACGGACCGACCGCGAGCCGGTCGCCGCAGACACGGTAGAAGCCGGTCCAGAAGAAATGCGGAAACTGGTGTACGAGGATCGAATTGATCGTGGCCATCAGGGCGATGTCGTCCAGCGTGGATCCGCCTTCATCGCGCCAGATGGCGAGGATGGCCTGGTAGGCGTCTTCGTAGGTTGCCGGTTTGCTCATTCGCTGGTTCGCTTACTCGCTGATTCGCTTACTCGCTGATTCGCTTACTCGCTGATTCGCTTATTCGCTGTTCGCTGTTCGCTGTTCGCCTACTCGCTTATTCGCCAGAACCCCACTGTCATGTGTGGGCGCGCCGGTACACTTGTTCGTACTCGCGTGCGGAGCGGTCCCAGGAGAAGTCCTGCTGCATTCCGTTCTGGCGAAGGCGGCGCCAGGTGGCGGCGTCCTTGTAATTGAGCATGGCCAGCCACGTGGCGATGTAGAAATCGGCCGCGCTCGGGGTGATGAAGCCGAAACCGGTAGCCTCCTCGAGGTTTGTGCCGTGGAACGGCAGTACCGTGTCGGCGAGGCCTCCGGTCATCCGGACCACCGGAATGGTGCCGTAGCGCAGTGCGTACATCTGGTTGAGCCCGCAGGGCTCGTAGAGGGACGGCATGAGCAGGATGTCGCCGCCTGCATAGAGGCGATGCGCGAGGTCGGGATCGAAACCGATGACGACGTGGCATCGTTCACCGTGCTCCTGTCCGATCCGGGAGAGCGCGTGCTCGTAACGGGATTCGCCGCTGCCGAGGATCACCGCCTGGGCGCCGGCGCGCAGGATGCGCGGCAGCATCGGAAGCAACAGGTCGATGCCCTTCTGATCGACGAGGCGGGAGATGAAGACGAGCAACGGGGTCTTGGCGCTGTGAGGAAGGTTCAGCTCCTTCAGCAGCGCGCGTTTCGAGAGAGCCTTGCCGTTCATGCGCTCCGCCTCGTAGCTCGACGCCAGATGCGGGTCCGTCGCGGGATCCCAGTCCTCCACGTCGATTCCGTTGAGGATCCCCGAGAGCTTCCAGGAGAGGCTGCGAAGAATGCCGTCGAGGCCCGCCCCGTGCTCATGGGTCTGGATCTCTTTCGCATAGTTCGGCGAGACCGTCGTCACCTGGTCGGCGAAGAGGACGCCGCCCTTCATGAAGTTCACGTCCCCGAAGTGCTCGAGCGCGTCGGCAGCCCAGTAGCGGCTGTGCAGACCGAGCGCGGCGAACCGTTCGCCCCCGGCGATGCCCTGGTAGTTGAGGTTATGAATCGTGTACACGGACCGCGCGTTGCGGAACGCGTCGCTGCCGCGAAGACCGGAATGGAGATAAGCGGGAAAGAGCGCCGTATGCCAGTCGTGGGCGTGAACGATGTCCGGGGCAAACCCGAGAAGCTCGCAGCCGCGGATGACGGCGCGGGTGAAGAACGTGAAACGCTCGATGCCGTCGTCGTAGCCGTCGAGACGCGCCGAGTAGATCTGATCGCGGTTGAAAAAGTAGTCGTTTGCCACGAGGACGAGGGGAATCCCGGTCCCCGGCAGGTTCGCGCGCAGATACGTCGCCTCGGCCGCCCAGTTGGCCCAGGCAATGGACGTCGCCGGCAATATCTGCTCCAGCGTGATTCCGTTCCGAGCGAACCAGTCGCGCGCCTGCCGGTAGAACGGCATGAAGACCGCGACTTCGTGGCCCATCCGGGCCAGCGCCTTCGGAAGCGATCCACAGACGTCACCCAGCCCTCCGGTCTTGGCGATCGGTGATACCTCGGCTGTAGCGAAGAGGACCTTCATGCGTTCACGACACGATGACTGCCGCGTAGCCGACGACGTGCCCGAAATCGCCGTTCACGTCACCGGACGTGGCGTGCTTCAGCAGTCGCGCACGCGTCGCTCCCAGCTTTTTCGCGGCGATGAGCATCGTGGTCGTGGGGATGAAACCACACATCGACACATCGTAATCGTCCACGACGCGCCAGAGCCTGGCAGGATCGAGCGCCAGGACTTCGTCGATCGCAAGCTGGTCTTTGCGCAGGGTCGTCTCCTGGTCTTCGTAGTGATTGAGGTCCGAGCTGGCAAGGATGCCGACCGGCTCCGCCTCGGCCGCGATCACGCCGGCGATTGCCTCTCCGATCTCCTTGCAGTAGTCGTATCGATGGGCGCCAAGGCAGATGGGAACGAACGAAAAGTCGCCGAGGAGCTGCTGAAGGAACGGAAGCTGAACTTCGAGCGAGTGCTCGCGGGCGTGGGCGCGCCAATCGTCAGCGAGAAGGCGCGTGCTGGCCATCAATGCCTCAGCGAGCGCACCGTCCACCGGAGCGGCGCCCAACGGCGTCTGCCAGGCACCGCTCCGGTTGATCGCGGCGAAATGACCGGCACCGGTGTGATTCGGGCAGAGGATGATGAAGCGCCGCGGCAGATCGGCGAGCTGGTAGAACGCCGCCGCGACATGGCCGCTGTACATGAGACCCGCGTGCGGCACCACGGCACCGATGAAGCGCTCCTTCGCCTCGGGCGCCGGATTGGCGCGGAAGCATGCCGCCACCTGCGCCTGCAGACGATCGGGTCTCCCCTCGTAGAAGGCGCCGGCGACGGCGGCTGGACGGGTGGCGGTCATGGCTGCAAAACACGAATGCCGCGACCAACCGCGTCGCGGCATTCGCGCCGGTGAACGTCGCGTGTCGCTTCTGGCGCCGGGGCGGTCCTGCCCCCGATGAGCTCGTACCGCTTCGTATGGAGGGTCTGTTTCTGCCTCGGTGCCCGAGGGAAACTCGCCTCCACGTTCACCGTCCGCTTCATCGGTATCAACTCACGTGCCATTCTGCTCAGTGAATCCACCTGTGCGCCGTCAGCCACTTCTCCAGCCGCGCGTTGAGCTCGCCGGCGGCATCGAGCATGAGGTAGTGGTCGGCGTTGTCGATCAGATCGACCGTGACATCGTCTCCAAGGGTGTGAAGAAACTGCACGTACGCTTCGTCTGCGTGCGGACCGCGCGCAACCATGGCGTAGAGAGGCACGGAAACTTTGTCGCCCCTCCAGACCTCGGCGGGAAAGGAGGAGGAGAGCGTACCGACGACGACGGCCCGAGGCGTGGCAATGGCCGCGGCCCGGATCTCTTCGTGCAGCGCGGCCGGGGCCGCGCTCAGCATGGCGTCGAAGAACGCGCCGAGGCGGGCATCCCCTCCATCGCCCTGGAAGCCGGCCACGAACTTCGCGCCCTCCTCGGGATCGGGAAACGGATCGCGCAGCATGCCGTCGACCGTCACGATGGCCCGGCAGTGCGCCGGAAAGGTTCGATCCACCTCGCGCGCGATCAGGGCGCTGATGGAATGCCCGACCAGGATCGCGTTCTCCGTCCTGGTCTGCTTCAGCACCGCGCTCACCGCTCGCGCGAACGTGCGCAGCGAATACGAACTAGGGGGATCGCTGAGACCGTGTCCGGGTAGGTCGACGAGGATGAGGCGCGCTTTCGACTGGAACGCCGCCACCTGCTCCCGCCAGACGTTGAGGTCGCCCCCCACCCCGTGCAGGAAGACCATCGTGGCCTTGCCGTGGCCCAACACCTTGTAGTGAACCCGCGCGCCGTCCGACGCCACGAACTGTGACGGCGCCGTCGATAGGATCGGGCCCGGCGCGATCCCTGCTGCGGCCATCGTGGTCGCCGCAAAGCACGAGAAACCAAGCACCGCACTCAGCAGGCGCACGTGTTTCCTCCTCGAGGTAGACCGGCAGTATAGCGGTGATAGGATGCGCGCCTCAGATCGCGAAGGAGGAACTGTTGTGATCAGACAAATGATGGCCGTGGTAGCGATCGTCGCGTTCAGCGCCTGCGCTCAGGCGAATCACGACACCACTGCAAGCACCGAGTCGACCGGGACCAGTGCCACGGGAACGACCGCCACCGCCGCCAACACCACCATGCCCACGAATCCGAACGCCGCCACCACCACGGCGAGCATTCCGGCGGTGCCCAAGGCGGCCAAGGAGGAGAAATCGATGAGCTACTACGAGAACAAGGTCGCCGAGCTGCACACCACCGCCGGCGAGATCGACATCCGCTTCTACCCCGAGGCCGCTCCGAATCACGTCAAGAACTTCATCGACCTCGCCGAAAAGGGCTTCTACAACGGTACCAAGTTCCATCGCGTCATTCCGGGCTTCATGATCCAGGGCGGCGACCCGAACACCATCTCCGGCCCAGCGTCGACCTGGGGCACGGGCGGCTCGGACAAGAACGTCAACGCCGAGTTCAACTCCATCAAGCACAAGCGGGGCATCGTCTCCATGGCCCGCGCCGCCGATCCGAACAGCGCCCGCTCCCAGTTCTTCATCATGGTTTCCGACTATCCCTCGCTCGACGGCGCGTACAGCGCCTTCGGGCAGGTAACGAAGGGGATGGACGTCGCGGACAAGATCGTCTCCGCACAGACCGGCCCGAACGACCGGCCTCTCAGCCCGACGGCCATCGAGAAGATCGTCATCCGAGACGCGAAGCCCGACGAGCGCGGTCCTGCCCCGGCCGGTAAGTAACGGGGAGGCGGCAGCCGCTTTGCTCGTTCCGGCGTCGATCATGGCGGAGCGAGCGGGATTGCCCGAAGAAGCGCTGGCCGCGATGCGCGGCTGGCTCGGTGACGGCTGGACCGTCGTGCCGCTGGCCGGCGACGCGTCGACGCGGGTCTACTTCCGCGTCACGCGAGGCGACGGCACGACGAACGTCCTGACCTGGTATCCCGAGGACGTTCGTTCCGTGCTGCAGCGCTTCCTGGACGCCTATGAGGCCGTCTCGCCGCACGCCTACGTACCCCGCGTGATCGAGCACGGCGGCGGACTGGCCTTGCAGCAGGACGTCGGCGATCACACGCTCTTCGAGCTTCTGCACCAGGAGCGCGGCGAGGGGGTGAAGTGGTACCGGAAAGCCGTGACGCTCCTCTACTACTTTCAGCGCGCCGGCGGCACGGCCATCAACCCGCCGTTCACCGCGGACTTCTTCCTCGGCGAGCTGGAGATGACGCGCGAGTTCTACGTGGAGAAGTTGATGGGAGCTCCTCCGGACGTGTCCGAGGCTCTCAAGCCGTTGCTGAAAAAGCTGGCCAACAACATCGCCCGGCATCCATATGTGTTATGCCACCGTGATTATCATGGCCAGAATATTCATATTTTTAACGAGAAACTTTATCTGATCGATTATCAGGATCTGAGAATGGGTCCGGACACGTACGATCTGGCCTCGCTCCTCCGCGACCGGGGCGTGGCCCGGATCCTTGGCGAAGAGACCGAGCTGGAGCTCGTCGACTACTACGCCGAGTGGCGCTCCGTCGGCGTTCCCGGCCGCAGTCCCTTTCCCCACGGCGAGCGCCGCTCCATCCGCCGCCGCTATTTCGAGACGCTCCTGCAGCGCTCCCTCAAGATCCTCGGCACGTTCTCCAAGATGCCCATCACCCGCGGCAAGCTGCACTACCTCGATTTCATCGCCCCGACCATCGAGAGCGTGCAGCACTGCCTTCGCGAGCTTCCCGATTACGCCGTCCTCGGCCAGTTGCTGCCCACGCAGTTCTCCCTCGCCGAGGCCCGCTCCCGAGTCGAAAGGATGTCCACCCATGGCTAGACACAAGATCACCCTCCTCCCCGGCGACGGCATCGGCCCCGAGGTCACCGCTTCGGTCGTCTCCATCATCGAATGCACCGGCGTGGACGTGGAGTGGGAGAAGTACTTCGTCGGCTCGGAGGCCATGGCCCGCTTCGGGGATCCGTTGCCGAAGGAAGTGCTCGATTCGATCCTCACCAATAAAGTGGCACTGAAGGGGCCCGTCACCACGCCCGTCGGTACCGGCTTCGCGTCCATCAACGTCCGGCTCCGGAAAGCGCTCGACCTCTACGCCAACCTTCGCCCAGTCCGCACGATGCCGAACATCATCACCCGCTTCGACAACGTCGACATGATCGTCGTGCGCGAGAACACGGAAGACCTCTACTCCGGCCTGGAACACGAGGTCGTGCCGGGAGTGGTCGAGTCCCTGAAGATCATCACCGAGCGCGCCTCCACCCGCATCGCCCGTTTCGCCTTCGAGTACGCACGCACGCACAGCCGGAAGAAGGTCACGGCGGTGCACAAGGCCAACATCATGAAGATGTCGGACGGCCTCTTTCTGCAGTGCTTCCGCAACGTGGCCAGGGAGTATCCGGACATCGGGGCGGAGGACAAGATCATCGACAACCTCTGCATGCAGCTCGTCACGCGTCCGGAGGAGTACGACGTCCTCCTGCTGGAGAACCTCTACGGGGACATCGTCTCCGACCTCGCCGCCGGACTCGTGGGCGGCCTCGGTGTCGTGGCCGGCGCGAACATCGGCGAAGCAGGCGCGGTCTTCGAGGCCGTGCACGGGAGCGCTCCCGACATCGCCGGACAGAACAAGGCCAATCCGCTCGCGCTGCTCCAGTCGGCGGTGCTGATGCTCTACCACATAGGAGAGCCGGTCGCGGCGCAGCGGATCCAGGACGCCATCGTGAAAGTACTGGCCTCCGGCCCAGAGCACCGCACCCGGGACATCGGCGGGACGGCCACCACCGCCGAGTTCACCACGGCACTCTGCGATACGCTGCGGAAGGGGAGGCGGGCGGGGGACTGACGTCCGTGGCGAAGCCCGACTACGCGCATCATTTTCTGGAAGGCGTCGACCGTTTCAACGCCCGGCGCTTCTGGGACGCGCACGAGTCGTGGGAGACGATCTGGCTGGCGGCGGAGTCGGATGTCGAGCAGTTCCTGCAGGGGCTGATCCAGCTCGCGGCGGCGTATCACCACATCCAGCGGGGCACGCTGCGCGGCGCGCCGCGCCTCTTCGACGCCGCCCTGAATCGGCTGGCCGGCTTTCCCCTGATGTTCGGCATGCTCGACCGGACCCGGGTCGAGGAGGCGGCGCGCACGCATCGTGAATGGGTGGCAGGGCTGGTGGCGCGGGAGGAGAGCGCCGCCCTCGCCGACTGGCAGTATCCTGAAATGGTCGTG
>CAZYTO010000045.1:0-25313 GCA_964650405.1 uncultured Thermoanaerobaculia bacterium
ACAGCGAACCGGTCACCCCTTCGCGCCATATCTGGTAGCTGGTGTTGAAGCCGTTGGTCCCTCCGTTGACCCAGCGCGCGGCGAAGGTGGAGGGGAGGGGCTGGCGGCGATCGATGGTACGTGGGAGCGTCTGCGGCTCCGCGGCGGTGTAGAGGTCGTAGAAGGTGTAGGGCAGCCTCGTCCCGGGCGTCGATCCGGCCGGACCGCCCTCGGGCGTCGCGCGCAGGTGCACCATGGGCATTCCTGTCGCCGTGTTGCCGGTGAGCGGATTCGGATTGACGCGCTCATAGTCGCCGATGAGAACGTTGTCGAAGAGGATGTCCTGCGCGAAGTACGCCGGCCCCGGGAACCGGTTGGTGCAGGTAGCGGTGACGTCGACCGTGACATAACCAACGGCGTTAGCGTGGGCGCCGCCGAGCCGTACCCTGGGGAGTCTTCCCGCGCACGCGTTGCCGGCCTCGGAGCCAGGGAGTCCGGTGGTGAAGAGCATCTGCAGCTCCTTCACGGTCGACGGAGAGAGCCGCGGCGGCGGCCCGATGCAGTGTGACGGATTGTCGACCGGCAGCGCGGGGACGAGCGGCGTGTAATCGTGCGCGAGCATTCCGCTGGTGAAAGTGTCGTAGAGGTTGATCGCTTGCACGTCGTAAGGCGTGAGGTAGAGGTTGAAGTTGAACGCCGGGTAGCCCCAATCGGTCCACAGGGTGACATGCGCCACCTGCGGAAGCCTGCTGACGTTCGTCACACTGAAGACCGTCGTCTGCGCCGTTCTCGCGGTCGACACGAAGTCGACTTCGAAGTACGGCAGGAGCAACGTGGCCGCGGGCGCGACGCTGATGTCGCACGAGTCGTCGTTGCCGGCGCGGGCGGGCGGCGCGCAGAGAATCGTCGTGACGAGGATGATGAAAACGCAGAACCGCAACATCGGCGAGTGATACGGCGGTCACATCGCGTCCGCCCACGCCCGCGTACCATTCGCGCCCATGCTCGAACTTCCCTGGGTCGCGCTCGCGGTGGCGCTGCTGCCGCTGCCCATTGCGTCTCTGACCGGTGCGCGTGTGCTGCGGCGCACCGGGGAGGCGACCTTTCCGGAGGAGTGGTGGCGGCACCGCGTGTGGATGGGCCGATTGGCCATCGGGGCGTGGATCGCGGCCATCATCCTCTCCACTGCGTGGACGCCGGTGTGGATGGTCGTGACGGCGCTCGCCAGTTGGACCGGCAACTTCGCCACGCACAAACGTCTCCACGGCGAGGCGTGGTCGCTCGGCGAGCATCTGTTGTGGCGCGTGCGGAGAACGCTGGGCCCGTACGGCTACTGGCTGCTCTACATTGCGGCACCAGCGATCATCGCGGTCTACGGTTCGCCGTGGGCGCTCCCGCTCCTCGTCGTGCTTGCGCTGTGGCAGGCCGTCTCGGACCGGCTGGCCCTGTGGTCCGTCGACGCCCAGCCGCTCGCCGATGCCGTGCTCACCGCCCGTTTCGCGCCGATCATTGAGAAAGCCACCTGCCCGGAGCCGCGGGTCCTGAGCATCGGTCCGCGGCGCGGCTTCTTTGCCAACGCCTTCGCCGTGCCCGGACCGCGCCGCGGGACGGTGCTGCTCACCGATACGCTGCTGCGAAACCTCGAGCCCGCCGAAGTGATGGGCATCTTCGCGCACGAGATGGCCCACCTCGAAGAGCACACGCCGCGCAAGACGGCGCAGCTCCGCGGATGGACGGCGGCATGGATGGTCTTCTCCATCCTGCTGACCTGGGCGGCGGCACGGCAGTCCCAGGAAATGGCGCTCTTGATCGCCGGTGGGTGGGTCGCCTTCCTCGTGGGCGGTTTCGTGATCAGGCAGCGGAAGCGGCGGCATCACGAGGCGGCCAGCGACGTGCGCGCGGTCGAGCTCTGCGGCGACGTCGAGGCCGTCATCGCCGGGCTGACCCGCCTGAACGATCTGTCGCGCACGCCGCGGCGGTGGGACTCCGCCGGTGAGGCACGCCTCACGCATCCCAGCCTGGCGCGGCGCATTCAGGCGCTGCGCGCGAAATACGGTGGATCCCCTGTGATGCCCATAACCGAGCTGCTCGTCGTCCGTTCGCGGAAGCGTGCCGGCCACTACTTCGTCCTGGGACCCGATGCCGCGCGCTGGCTGACCGGCGTTCCGCAGAACACGCCGGAGACGGCGGACGCCCTGCTGGCGGCCGCCCACTCCGCCCGGCAGATTCCGTACGAGGAGCTGACCGCCATCCACGTGCGGCCGGCCTTGAGCGGACCGCTGCTCGTCTTCCAGCTGGGGCGGGAGGAGACGGGCGCGTTTCCCATCCACCGTCGCGACGTTGCCGCCGTGCAGGCGGCGCTCGACCGGATCGACATCCACCTCGCAGTGCCCGTGGTGGAGTCCGCGACGCCGGCGGAGAAGCAGAGGCCCCGCCTCGTCACCGGTCTGGCCCTCGTCGCCAGCCTGTTCCCGGGCATCACCCTGCCCGCGTCCGTCGCGCTGGCCGTGGCATTCGCGCTGCCGGCCGCGCCGACGATGGCTGCCGCCAGTGCCACCGCGCTGGCCGCCGCCGTGGCAGCCGTCATGCGTCCCGGCACGCAAGCCTTCACGGGAACCTTCACCTTCAGCATCACGCTCCTCGGCGCGCTTGGCTGCATGGCCGCCGCGCTCGCCTTCCGCGGCCGCGGCGACACCCGTATGCGCGGGCCGCGGGTCATGCTCGCGGCGCTGCTTGGCTGTCTCCTCGTAGCTGGCCTGCCCATCCTGCTTGCGCCACGCCAGGGGTCCGTCATCTACGTGGCACGGTACCGGCCTTCCTTCGTCGTCTCGCTGGCAGGCCTGGCCGCGCTGCTGGCCTTCCTGCCGCGGCGCGGCGCGCGCCTTGCCGCGCTCGCGGTGCTGGGGGCGGCAGGCGGTGTCACCTGGCTCGGGATCAGCTCGCGGACAGTCTTCGATTTGGTCGATCCCCTGCGCACGAACCATCCGCCGCGCGTTGCTGCGGCTCCGCGGCTCCTGGCTTCCCTCGCGCTCGACCATCCCGTCGACCGGATCCGGCTCTCGCCGGACGGCTTGCACTTCGTGGCACGAGAGCGGCCGGAGAACGCCAACGACGAGGAACCATGGAACGCGACGTTCCTCCTCGGCACGCTGCACGAGCCGCCGGTGCCGCTCAGCGGCGAGGTGCTCGCCGCCGGGTTCGTGGCGGCGGACCGGCTGGCAATTTACGAAGTGCCTGACCGCCGTCCGCAGGTCCGGATCGCCACGCTGGACGGCCACGACGTGACGGCCACGCCGGTGGATCCCGTCCGCAATGCGTCCCTGCTGACCGGCCCGTCGCAGTGGGCCATCGTCGGAGATCGCGGCCCTGCTTACGCGCGCCTCGGCGCGTCGCCGCACACCTGGCCTCAGCCGTCCGGCGCGCTCAGTGTCGTCGACGCCGGCTCACGCCTCGTTTACGTGAAGCAGGTTCCGCTGCTCGTGTCGCTGTTCTCCGGCTTGCAGCGGGAGGATGTGATCGTCGCGGATGGTCCGCCGCGCCGCCTCGTGTCGCGCACGCCGCTGGAAACGCGCGTGCAGAGAATTCCGGGCGACTCCGACCACGTGCTCTACTTCGCGGCGGATGGCTCCGATACCGTTGCGGGAGTCATCGACGCCGGCCATCCGTGCGCCCGGCCGGTGGCTCGTCTGCGAGACGTGATCGTGCAGGCGGATGTCACTCCCGACCTGCGCATCGTCGCCCGGACCGCACGAGGCGGCGTGCTCCTCTTCAATGCACGCACCGGTGCCGTAGCTAGGATCGCGGAGACGGAAGTGAGCGACCCCGTCGACGTGGCCATCAACGGCCACATCGCCGCCGTCGTTCAGTGGACGGACTCCGGCTCGCAGGTGCTCTTCTACGCGACCGACCCGATCGATGGCTGAGCCCGCCGAATGGGTGAAAAGGGCGAACAGCGAATGAGCGAATCCGCGAATCAGCGAACCGCGAATAAGCGAATCCGCGAATGAGCGACAGCGACTACAATCCGGCGCCATGCTCGAATTGCCGGTACGCCCCACGCGCTCCACGCTTGCGCATGTGCCGGCGGCGCGTGCCACGTTCGCCGAGGATGTGAGGAGGGGGCTGACCGCGGAGAGGAAGTATCTCCTCCCGCAGTACTTCTATGACGCGCTGGGCTCCGCGCTGTTCGGCGCCATCTGCGAGCTGCCGGAGTACTACGTCACCCGGGCGGAGACGGAGATCCTGACCCTGCAGGCGGAAGAGATCGCCGGCGCGTTCGGGGCTCCGGTGCGGCTGGTGGAGCTGGGCAGCGGGTATGCGCGCAAGACGCGGCTGCTGTTCGACGCCGTGCTGGCGCGGCAGGAGGAGCTGGAGTACGTGCCGGTCGACATCGACCCCCACGTGCTCGAGGAGAGCGCGCGCGAGCTTCTCAACAACTATCCGCGCCTGCGCATCTCGGCCGTCGCGGCGGACTTCCGCGACGTGGCCCGCGCCTTCGAGACCCTTCCCGCCACGAATGCCCGGACCGTCGTGCTCTTCCTCGGCTCGACGATCGGCAACCTCGATCCGGACGCCGCCGCCGCGCTGCTCCGTGAGATCCGCTCCGTGCTCTCACCGCAGGACGCCCTCTTCATGGGAGCGGACCTGCTGAAGCCGCTGGACGTGCTCGAGCCGGCCTACGACGACGCCCTCGGAGTCACGGCCGCGTTCAACCGCAACCTCCTGGCCCGCATCAACCGCGAGCTGGGCGGGCACTTCGAGCTCAGCCGCTTCGATCACCGCGCCTTCTTCAACCGCGAGGCCAGCCGCATCGAGATGCACCTCGTCAGCCGCGGCAGCCAGCGCGTGGCCGTCGACGACCTGGCCCTGGAGATCGCCTTCGCCGATGGCGAGTCCATCCACACGGAGAACTCGTACAAGTACGACGAGGCCATGCTCAGCGCCCTGGCCCGCGAAGGCGGCTTCACCGTCGAGCGCCGCTGGAGCGACTCCCGCGCCTGGTTCGCCGACGTGCTGATGGCTCCGGATCGAACCTAGGAGGCGGGCGCTTATTCGCTTAGTCGCTTAATCGCTTATTCGCTGATTCGCGGGTCGTTGAACAATGGGCGCAGCACGGTTGGCGAGCCACCGCCGCGACTAAGCGAATAAGCGACTAAGCGATTAAGCGATTCAGTCCGCCGCGCTGCGCACCTTGTGACCGGCGCGCTGCAGGGCGTCCAGCGCCCGTGGCAGTTGCTCGCCGTCGACCAGCAGGTAGTCGGTGTCGTAGGTGGCGATGAGGAACACGCTCACCTTCGCTTCCGCCAGCGGCGGGATGAAGCTGGCTGCCACTCCGACCGCATCGAGCGGGAACGGCCCCTCGGCGCGCAGGCAGCGCCAGCCGCGCGCCGCGGCGACGTGCTCGGGCACGAATGCTTCGCCGCAGACGATCGACAGCTCGCCGTGCGAACGAGTGATCGAGACGAAACTGCCCCGCGCCCAGGCCGGAACCGGCGCGTCGCCGTCGAGGCGGACGATGGCCAGCGGCTCCGGCAGCAGAGTGAATTCCACGTTCATGACGGTTCTGCGATGGTCCGCACGGGCCTCTTTCTCAGGAGCCGTGCCGATTCACAGGGCATCAGGGAAGAGAGCTCGAGCCGGCAATGGCCCTTCCTGAATGGTGGCCCCGCCGAGATTCGAACTCGGGACATCTTCCTTGTAAGGGAAGCGCTCTACCGCTGAGCTACAGGGCCGGGAGCGTCGTAAACCGAGGATAACACCGGTTCGCTGGTCGCTGGTGGCTGGTCGGGGCGCATGGAGGATGTCCACGGGTTAGCGGCGGAGACTGTTGCGCCGGGCGTGGTTCGCCACGACGCCGCTGTGCTCCACGTCACGAAGGGCGCAAATTGGGGGTGAAGTATCATCCCGCTCTCAAAACCAGAAGGAGTAACGACATGGCCCGGATCGCGTTCACGGCTCTCCTGACCCTTACTACCCTTGCGGCGCTGGCCCAGGCGCCGGCCGCGGCACCCGCTTCCGCTGCGGCCGCAGCACCCGCCGCGGCAAACGACGAGAAGACGACCCTCGTAAACTCCGACCTGCGCACGCTTTCGCGCGTGGCCACCATGGCCAGCGAGATCAACGACGTCAAGCAGGTGATCCTGGCCATCATCGACAAGGACGTGGAGACCCTCCGCGAGCGGCGTCCGGACGAGACCTACCGCTGGGCTTCGCTGCAGCGCGAGGAAGCGTCGCGTGTGAAGGACGAGAAGGCCATCGAGCGCGTGCAGAGCGAAAAAGAACTGCGCGAAGTGACCGTCACGGCCGCCAACGGCTATCGCGTCGAGGTGTCGGTACCGACCAAGCGCAACCTCGTCTCGGCCAACAACCGCGTCTACATCCGCAACCTCATCGTCGACTCCACCGGGTTCGACGGCAAGCCCACCCACCATGAGATCCCGGTCAACGCCTGGGTGAATCCGGGCGACGCGAACGGCACGCCGCTGCCCGAGATCGGCAAGAGCGTGAAAGTCATGGCCGAGCTGGGCGTCGAGACGGGCGAGAAGAAGGCCGTGGCCACCGTGGCCGTGCTGCAGGCTAAGCTGGTCGACGATCCCGCCAGCCCGTACTTCCCGGCCGTGAAGCGCCTGCTCATGATCCGCGAGGTCGCTGCGAAGAAGGACATCGACCGCGGCATCCTGAAGAACACGATCGACGAAGCGCTGCTGGCCGCTCCGGGTGAGATGGAGAAACGCGCCGCCGAACAGACGGCCGCCGCCGCGCGCCGCAAAGAAGGCGCGGCCCCCGGCAGCGCCATCGCTCCCGGCGATGCTACACCCGACGTGCTCGCGTCGCTGCAAGAGGTCAACCGCCTCCTCGGCGGCAACCTGCAGGACCAGACCGACGCCCGTGCGCGCCTGAAGACTCTCATCGAATCGCTGCAACCGAAGCCGCCGGCCCAGTAACGCGAGCCCCGCATCCAACTATCTTTCGTTGCGTCCCGTTCGTCCTGTCAGATGAGGGGAGCGGAACGCGCATGACGAAATCAGCAGATGCTTTCAACGTCCAGCCTTCGGTCCGGGGACCGTGGCGCAGGTACATCGACGGCCTCGCGGAGCACCGGCCCGCGTTGCATGCGTACTGCCGCAGGCTGACCGGCAACGTCTGGGATGGCGAAGACCTGGTGCAGGACACGCTGCTGCGCGTCTTCAGCCAGCTCGGCAAGAGTGACGCCCGGCTGGAGAATCCGAAGGCGTACCTGATCCGCACCGCCACGAACCTGTGGATCGACCGCGTGCGCCGCTTCGCCCGGGACCAGGCGGCCATCGCCCTGGAGCCGGCGGACGTTGTGACTCTCCCCGCGGAGCCGCCGGAGGGCCGGCCGGCCGCCGAGGCGCTGTTCCAATGGCTCCATCCGCAGGAGCGGGCGGCCATCGTGATGAAGGAAGTGTTCGACCTGTCGCTCGAGGAGACGGCGGACCTGCTCCACACCACCGCCGGCCTAACCACTTTCACTACCATTGCCGCATGCGGAAACGCCTGCCGTTCCTCCTCATCCTGCTCTTCGCCTGTCGCACTCCCGCGCAGCATGGCGTCACGATCGCTCGCACCGGCAGGGCGAAGGCGCGCGTGGTCATTACGACGGCGACCCTGGCCGTCAAGGAGACCGGCCCCGCCGCGACGGTCAAACAGTTCGGCGAGGTTTATGCCTTCTCTCCCGAGGTGTTCGCCGTGCGGCGTGATGAGCCGACGCAGATCACCTTTTGGAACCTGCAACCCGACGATGAGCACGACTTCATGCTCACCGATCCGCGGAACAAGGTCCTCATGAAGACCAAGCTCCCTCCGCTGTCGAAGACGACGTACGTCATGACCTTTCACGACGAGGGCGTCTACCCGTTCTACTGCGTCGTGCATCAGCCGGCGATGTCGGGGCAGATCCTCGTCGGGCCTCCGGCGTCGCAGTGAGCGCCTGCCACGACGGCCACGAACGCCGTCACCCCAGCTTCCGCCGCCATCCGCTGGACAGGAACAGCGTCGACAGATTCCGGACCACACCGTAGGCATAGGCGCGGGCGTCGGGAGTAATGACCACGTCGATCACGCGATCGACGCCGGCCGGATCGGCGGGCATCAGCTCGCGGACGAGGTGCAGCTCGCCGCTCTCGGCGTTGGCGCGGTAGAGCTTCACCGGCAGCTCGGACTCGTGATAGACGAAGATCTCGCTGCCGTCGGCCGACCAGGCCACCGGCAGGTAGCCCGCCGGAAGCGGCAGCTTGCGTACCTCGCCCGTGCCATCCGACGACATGATCACCACCGAACCGTCCAGGCCGGCCACCGCCAGCCGCTTGCCGTCGGGGGAAGCGGGGCGGGAGGGCTGCTGGAGCCGGACGTCGGCCGGCCCGATGGGCGCGGGCGGGCCGCCGCTCGCACTCTGGCGATAGATCCGCATCGGCGATTTCGCCGTCCGCCCGGTGAAGACGAACGACTTGCCGTCCGGCAGCCACGAGGCGAACTCGTAGTCGTCGATGTCGCCGCGCTCGACGATGCGCGTCGTTCCCGCGCCCAGGGGCACGATGGCCAGCCGTGGCGTCGCTCCGGGGAGGACCACCAGCGCGGACGTGCCATCGGGGGAGAGCGACACGCCGTAGCCGTCGCCGAGGCGCACGGCCGGGCCGCCGTTGGTCGGCCGGACGTAGGCGGAGTAATTCGGCCCGCCCGCCTCGCCGAACTCGCTGAGCAGCAGCAGCTTTCCGTCCGCGGAAAGGTCCGATCCGCCGGAACCGTCGAACCAGGAGAGGTCGCGCTCCCGCTCGCTCCCCGGCGCGCGGGCCATCGTCCCTTCCCGGTAGTCGTCGCGCGTCAACAGCAGCTCGCCGCGGGGCGAGATGTCCTGGAGCTTGACGAAGCCGTCGAAGCGCCCCAGCAACCGGATGCTCCCCGAAGGCGTCGCCGCGCGGAGCTCCGTCGCGCCGCTCTCGTTCGAGGCGAAGACGATCTCCTTCCCGCCCGGCGCCCAGGCCAGTCCCTTGGCGTTGTTCCAGTCGCCGAGCCGGTGCACCCGGCCGTCCGGATCGAGCACGACCACGGCGAAGGCCTTTCCCAGGCGCGCTTCGCGCAGGCGGAAGGCGAGCTGCGTCCCATCGGGCGAGACGCGGAGGTCACGGATGTGGGTCGGACTCTTGAAGCGGGTCGTGCCGATCGGGTATTCGATGCTGCTCTGCCCGTTGGCCGTACGCCGGACGATGGCCAGCTTCGAGCCGTCGGGCGACCAGTCGGCGCAGACGACGCCCGTCGTGATCTCGCGCGGCGCGCCGCCCGAGATCGACGCCGTGGCCAGCGTGCCGACGAAGTCGTTCGCCTTGACCAGCAGCGCGACGTTTCCGGAGCTGTTGACGGAGAGGATGTGCCGGCTGGGGATGCCGAGGTCGCGGGCCTCGACGGAATCGACGCGTGACGAGTAGAGCTCGTACGGCCCTCCTTCCCATGCCGCCGAGTAGGCGATGCCGCCGTCCGGTGTGAAGCGCGCCGCCGAGACGTCGCCGCGGCGGAACGTGAGCTGCCGGTAGGTGGGCGGTGCCTCCGCTTCGATGCGGTTCCACACCCAGGCGCCGGTCACGGCGAATGCCGTAGCCGCCAGCGCGAACGGCCACACGCGCCGCAGCTTCCTGGCGCCCTTGCGCCAGAGCGAGCCGAAGGGAATGGTCACGCTGTCCGTCGCACTGCCGAGGGCCTCCAGCGCCACCGCCAGGTCCTTCGCGCTCTGGAACCGGTCGTCGGCCCGCTTCTCCAGGCATCGCTGCACGATGAGGTCGAGGCCGGGCGTGATGGGGATCCCCAGCTCGTGCAGTCCGGGCGGATCGTCGTTCAGCACCGCGCTCAGCGTGGCCACCGGCGTCGTCCCCTTGAACGCCCGCTGCCCGGTGAGCATCTCGTGCAGGATGCCGCCGAAGGCGAAGATGTCCACGCGATGATCGACGAGCTCTCCGCGCAACTGCTCCGGTGCGATGTAGCCGACCGTGCCGACGAGCAGGCCGGGCTCGGACGAGCCCACCAGCGTCGGTTCGTCGTCCTCGGACTCGAAGAGGTTGCGCTCCGGATGGATCTTGGCCAGGCCGAAGTCGAGAATCTTCAGCCCGCCGCCGTGGGTCAGGAAGATGTTCTCCGGCTTGAGGTCGCGGTGGATGATGCCTCGGTCGTGTGCCGCCGCCATGCCCCGCGCGATCTGGATGGCGAACTGGATGGAGCGGCGCTGCGAGAACGCTCCCTGCTGCCGCAGCCGCTCGCGCAGCGTGTCTCCCTCCAGCAGCTCCAGGACGATGTAGAACGAGTCCTCGTGCGTGCCGAAGTCGAACACCGTGACCAGGTTGGGATGATTGAGCAGCCCGAGGGCGCGTGCCTCCTGGTGGAACCGGGCCACCATGTCCGGTCGCCCCACCGCGGCGGTGGGGAGCATCTTGAGGGCCACGTCGCGCCCGAGCTGCGAATCGCGGGCACGATAGACCTGCCCCATCCCGCCCGCCCCGAGGAACGAGACGATCTCATAGCGCCCGACCTTATCGCCTGCCTCGAGGTTCATGATGCCAACGGACGGGAGCATTCTACGTTGGCGCGCGGCAGGCGAGTGGAGGACGGACAATCCCGTCCGCCAAATCGTGGATCCCTACGTCACCGCCATGCGCTCCATCCCGCAACGCGGGCAGCGCCAGGCGTGCGGGCCGGGTACCAGGCCGGTTTTGCAGATCGGACAAACGGTCGCGTCGGATAGTGGCACCGTGCGCAGCAGGTCCGCCAGCCGCGCGTCGGGCTTGCTCCGGAACAGCCAGACCAGCGAGAGAAGGAAGGGGATGCCGAAGAAGGCGCGGATGAACCACGTCACGCCGACGTCCTTCGGGCCCGGCTGAGCGAGAAAGAGGGCGATGGTGAATACGCCGAGGACGACGGCGACTGCGATCTTGAACGGGAGCCGGGTCTGGCGCGCCGCATGAGGGTTGCGCCCGCACGTCCCGCAGTACCACCGCTTCCAGAATCCGAGCGGCAGCAACGGGATGAAGAAGACGTGGATGACGTCGAACGTTCGATGACGGTAGGCGAGGCGGGGAACGCCGCACGACAGGCAGAAGTCGTTTCGGAAGGCGACGAGCTTCCGCCGGAACGAATACAAGCCGTAAAGGAAGACCAAGGGCTCACTCTCCAACCGGTGCGAATGGGGATCGGTGAGCGCATGTGACAACGATTTCGCTCCGCGCGTGGTGACTCCAGTCACCGAAGGGTCGCGCTCGACGACGGCACCGTCGCCGGAGGTGTGGCGCGTCCCACCACCAGGACGTCCCGCGCGCCGAGGAGCTGGCCGGCGCTCCAGACCTCGATGCGGTAGCGGCCCTCCGCATGCTGCTGCGGAAGGCGGACGGAGTCCCACATCCGGAAGCCGTTCGGTTTGGCGGTGAGGTCCAGGTTGCGCGACATACGCAGGACCTTGCCGCGGAGAAGGAAGCGCATCTGGACGTGAGCCGGGATCCGGCGTGGCGCGAAGACCGTGGCCACCGCGTAGAGGCGCCGGCGCGGCAGCGCGTCGAGCGGGACTTCGGCGTCGAAGGCGGGCCCGGTGACCAGCGTGCGCGGGTCGAGCGTTCCGGCCACGCGCAGGTTGGTCACGCGCAGCGGCACCGGCGGGACCAGCGCCTTGAGGAACTGAAGCGCGCCGAGGATGGCGACGAGGGTGAGTACGACCGCCAGCACGCGCCGCGGCCGGAGCCATTCCTGCCGGCGTAGCACCAGCGGCACGGCGGCCAGGAACGAGATCGCCCCGGCCAGCGGCGAGCCGTACTCGATGTGCCACCGCAGGGCCAGCGGCAGGAAGAACTGGAGCGCGGAGAAACTGACGAAGGCGAAGAACGAGACGGCGAACCAGCGGTGCTGCCGCAGCAGGCGGTCGAAGAGAAGGTCGAAGCACGACAGGACGGCCAGTGCCGCCAGCAGGGCCAGGTACAGCACGTTCCACGACCAGAAGGTCGTCGAATAGAAATAGAACGGCAGGAGGAAGAAGAGCGTCTCCTGGTACATGACACGCGTCAGGTAGGAGACGACCGTCCGGGCGATGCCGCTGAGATACGAAAAGACGAGCGTCGAGCCCCACGTCAGGGCCAGGAAGAGGACGACCCACTTGAGGAAGCCGTAGCGGTTGTGGGCCAGGACGAGGACGGCGATGCCGCTCAGCAGCGCCCACGCCGAGTGCAGGCCCCAGAGCAGCCGCGCATAACGGTCATGCCGAACACGCCACGCCGCCAGCCGTTCCCGCACTGCCCGGATCCGCGTGCGCGCCGAGGACGGGAAGGAGTCAGGCGCCGGTGCCGTAGCACCGCCCGGCTCGGAATGCTCCGCATCCTGCCCGGAACGCTCCGCGTCATGCCCGGAACGCTCCGCGTCCGTCCCGGAGCGCTCCGCGTCCGTCTGGGAACGCTCCGCGTCCCTCTCCGCACTCTCCTGCAGCCCGCCCGTGTCGCTGATTGGTGATCCTCGGTTCGCTGTCGATCTCTCGTTCGGCGCCGTCTCGGGTGGTTGCCCTCTGCGTTGCCGCCGGCAGTCTGCACTATTCTCCCTTCGCGCACCATGGATTGGGACTACGCGATCATCGGCTCCGGCTTCGGCGGCAGCGTCTCCGGCCTGCGGCTGGCGGAGAAGGGCTACCGCGTGGTGATGCTGGAGAAAGGCCGGCGCTTTCGTGCCGAGGACTTTCCGCGGTCGAACTGGAACCTGCGGCGCTGGCTGTGGATGCCGGCGGCCGGCTGCCGCGGCATCTTCAAGATGACCTTCCTCCGCCACGTCACCGTGCTGTCCGGCGTGGGCGTCGGCGGCGGCTCGCTCGTCTACGCCAATACGCTGCCGACGCCGAAGGACGAGTTCTTCACGTTGCCGTCATGGGGCCACCTGGCCGACTGGAAGAGAGAGCTGGCGCCGCACTACGCGACGGCGTTGCGGATGCTGGGAGCGGCCCAGGTCCCGTTCGACACCTACTCCGATCAGGTGCTGCGCGAGATCGCTCACGACCTCGGGCGGCCGGACCAGATCGTGCCTGCCCGCGTGGCGGTCTACTTCGGCGAGCCGGGCCAGACGGTGCCCGATCCCTACCTCGGCGGCGAGGGCCCGGACCGTACCGGTTGCATCCGGTGCGGGGCCTGCATGACCGGGTGCCGGCACAACGCCAAGAACACGCTCGACCGGAACTACCTCTGGCTCGCGGAGAAGCGGGGCCTGCGCATCGAGGCGGACACCGAGGTGACCTGGGTGCGTGAACTGGCCGGAGGCGGCTACCGGATCGACGCCACTACCGGAACGGGCTGGTTCGGCAAGCGCCGCCGCACCTTCACCGCACGCAACGTGATCTTCGCCGGCGGCGTCCTCGGCACGGTCCCGCTCCTGTTGAAGCTGAAGGCCAGCGTGAACGGGTTGCCAAAGCTGTCCGAGCGGGTGGGCGCATTCGTCCGGACCAATTCCGAGTCGTTGATCGGCGTGACCACGCGTGCCGATCGCGACCTCAGCGAAGGCGTCGCCATCACCAGCGTTCTCCACACCGACGCGCACTCCCACCTGGAGCCGGTCCGCTATGCGAAGGGCTCCGGCTTCTTCCGGCTGCTGATGTCGCCGCACGTGCCGGGCGAGCACGCGCCAGTCCGGATGCTCCGCGTGCTCGCGGCGCTGCTGCGGCATCCCATCCACTTCCTGCGCGCGTACTTCGTCGACGACTGGGCGAAGCGGACCATGATCCTGCTCTACATGCGGACGCTCGAGGGACACCTGCGGCTGCGGCTCGGCGCGCTGGGTCTGACCACGGCCCTGGCCGAGGGGCCGGCGCCAAGCGCGGCCATCCCCGAGGCCACGGAATTGGCGCGGCGGGTGGAGGAGAAGATCGACGGCTTCGCGGGCAGCCTGCTGAGCGAGACCATCCTCGGCACGCCCACCACCGCACATATCCTCGGCGGCGCCTGCATGGGCGCGACCGCAGAGGAGGGCGTCATCGACGACCGTCACCGCGTCTTCGGCTATGACGGCCTCTACGTGATCGACGGCGCCGCGATGTCCGCCAACCCGGGCGTGAACCCGTCACTGACGATTACGGCGCTGGCCGAGCGGGCCATGTCGTTCATTCCGCCGGCGGGCGCAACCCGGGCGTAAGGGGCTGCTGCTTCGGTTCTTCAATTCCGTTCGCGGCTACGTCGACCGCGCCCTCCGTGATCGGAGCCGCTTCTTGTGCGGGAGACTTCTTCACCAATGCGCTCAGAATCGGCTCGATCCCCGCGTACGCCACGACCAATCCTAGAACTACAAAGGCTCGCAAATGGGTCGTATCGATCTTGATCCCGAGCACGTCGAAATCGGCCAGGACATAGGCGAACAGCCCAGCCGCCACACCGGTTCCTCCTGCGCGAGCGACGCTTAGGAGCTTCCAGCCACTCTTCCTGCGAAAAGTGCGGTAAACGCTGAAGAGCAGCCCTCCGCATGCCGCCATGCCGAGGCGGAGCCACCATGGCGGGCTGATGTTGAAGTCCAGGTTCGTCTTGAGGATGATGTAGTCCGGCTTATTGATGTAGCCGGTGACCTGCATCGTGCCACTCGCGACATCGAGCGGCGTCGGCCTCATTTCGAATGTCGGCGTCGAACGGTCGCCATTGCCGAGAGCGAAGTCCAGCGTGCTGCCCCACGGCTTCCCTTCCACGCGGACCTCAGCGTTTGTCGCTACGAGCTTCAGGTGCATCGGTGCGTCAAGCGCCAGCGACTGATCCTGGCTATCCACCAGCTCGATCGTGGCTGGCAGGACGCTCCGACTCTCCAGCGAAGGCGGCGTTTTCCATCTCAGTCGACCCTTGAAGCCCGTATCGACCGTGCACACGAGACCTTCGGCGGATTCCGAGGTCAGCATAAGCTCCGCGAGCCCGGAAGGTGCACTTTCCACATGCACCATGACCTTCTTCCGAACCTTCGGTCGCTCCAGGGCAACCGTCTCCGGGTCGTAATGAACCTTCTCTGAAACGTCGGTATCGACGCCGATGGGGCCCGCCGAAGGGTTGTTCGATTCATACCAGACCCACATCTTGAAGGGTCTGTTGATCTCGACCCTCCATGGGAGGTCAGCCTGAAGTCTGTTCCTACCCGGCTGCGGGTCGCT
Organism: uncultured Thermoanaerobaculia bacterium; assembly: GCA_964650405.1. Classification (GTDB taxonomy): domain Bacteria; phylum Acidobacteriota; class Thermoanaerobaculia; order Gp7-AA8; family Gp7-AA8; genus CAZYTO01. Next base: position 15,122 of record CAZYTO010000045.1, read on the forward strand.
CGGCTTCGGTGGAGAGGTCGTCACGGTGATGGCCGGCATAGGAAGAGGGCTCGGCGGGGGGACCTGGTGGTGAGCGGCCGGTGCCCTGCCGCATTGGAAAATGAACATCCCCAGCGCTATGAGCACCGCTCGTGGTGGACTCCCTCTGCCATGCATTTGGTCGCTAGCCCTGTCTGGAGAGTGATGCGACGTGGGAACTGTCTACCCACTCCAAATGGAGAGCCAGGCAAAGGAATGTCACTGACCCTTTCCGGTGCCTGAAGACTTGTCTGGGCGCCGTTCCAGTTGACTCCGGCCGTCCCCTGTGCTTTCCTTGCACCAACAGATCGATGTAGCCGAAAGGCGGGCCGGTTTCGCTGGTCCGCCTTTTGTCTTTTTCCCGGCAAGCAAAAAGACACGCGAGGGTGACCATGAATCGACTGTCGTCGCGACTCACGTTTTCGGTGCTTCTCCTCACTGCCGCCGCGACCGCATGGGCGCAGGGATATCCTTTCCCGGCCCCGGTGCAGAATGTCGAAGGCACGTGCCACTCCTGCACGAGCAGCAGCCCTCCCGCGGACGGGAAGACCGTCGGCTACACCGCGCCGATCTCCTCCTTCACCGGCCGGTTCCTCGACTCGCAGGCCACGAACGAGATCGAGTATCCGCTCCGCACCGCCCGGGCGGGAAAGTTCGTCATCAGCCCCGACGGCAAGCGGCTCTACATCCAGATGGGCAGCATGCTGGCCGCGTACGACACGGCCTCGTTCTTCTCCCGGCTGTCCGCGAGCGAGGCGCTCATGCCCAGCACCGGCGTGCCGTTGTCGATCGAGAACGAGCGGTACCTGGGAAACCAGACGGAAGTGTTTCTCCGTCCGGAGGAATTCTTCAACGCCGAGTGGGGCAGCGGCTGGCAGGCGCCGTACGTCGACGGCCAGGCCCGCCTGAACGACTTCGACGTCGACGATCAGGGCTACGTCTACCTCTCCCACTTCGTCTTCGGCTGGGGCATCGCCAAAGACGACGGCCAGTCGACCGGCAGGCTGACCAGGATGCCGTCGCAGTACCAGCACTTTCCTTACGGCGACAACGGCGACCAGGACCCGGTGCACATCCTGTCGTTCAAGAGCGGCAATCAGTATTACGTGCTGGTCAACGTCTCGACCCAGTCGGAAGTCTGGAACGTCACGTACCGCACGCAGCCGATCCGGGTGGCCACGCTGAAGTCGCTCAACTTCACCCAGGCGGCGAAGAACGCAGCCGGTGACCGGATCGCCATCCTCGACGGCGCGGCCGGCAATGTCCTCGTCTACTCCGCCGACGCCCTCGCCGCCGGTGCCGCGCCGATGTCGACGTTCAGCGCGGGTTTCCCCTACTCCTACTCCTCCATCACTTCCGATGGGACGTACTTCTACGCCTCCTTCGCGAAGCCGACGTTGAAATTCGCCGTCTTCACGCCCTCCGGCACGTCGTACGCGCAGCAGGCGACGTTCGACACCGGCTCATTCGCCGACACCTCGAGCATTCGCGCCAACGCTGGATACCTCACCGTGCTGACCGCCAACGACGTTCTGCTGTACAGGATCACGCCGGGTCCTTCCTTCGTCGAAGTTCCTCTTCGGTCGTCGTACACCGGTACGACCGCCGGGAACGGCTCCTATTTTTCACAGTACTACTTCAACACCGCCCCGCCGGGATACGGATATCCGCACTTCTACGTTCACTCGACCGACGCCGCGGTCATCCAGCACGGCCGGTCCCTTTACCTCATCTACTCCGCGGGAGGCCTGGGCGATGTCTACGGACTGCCCGCGACGGGCGGCCACACTCGAATCGTCACGCATTAGTACCCAGGCGAGGTCGAGGAAACTCCGATCTGGTAGCTGGCACCGGCATCCGGGGTTTGCCGCGGGAGGACGGACATGATTGTCCGTCCTCCACTCAGCCCTTGATTTGAAATAGGTCGAGCTTCATCGTCACTTCGGCGGCGGAGTCCATCGCTTTTCCGGCACGCCGCAGAATGTCGTTGTCCAATCCTTGAGCAGCCACGTCTTTCCGCTGCAGACCACGAAATCGTTGTTCGGACAGGTGGCGCGGTGGGTCAGGACCGGGAGGAGCGTCGGGCCGTACGGTCTCCCGCTGGCGGGCTCGTTGCCGCAAAAGAAGCGACTGTTGCCAAGGTTGCGGCATGAGTCGGCGTCCGGGAGGACGGCGCCGAGGAACGAGACGGCGTCTTCGAGCGGCGCGGTCTTCAGGTTGCTGAGGTCCGCGCCGCCGAGTTGCGTGCAGGCGAGACTGACCGGTCGTCCCCCCACAGTCGAGCGAAGGAGCTCTGCCTCGCGGAAGGACGCCAGCTCCAGCGATGAACCACGGAACGTCACTCCCTCCAGCGTCGCTCCGAAGAAGTTCACGCTGGGCATCACGGCGTCCGAAAAGTCGGTGTCGGTGAGTTTGACGTGCGTGAAGGAGGCGCCGATCATGCGAGTCCTGCGGAAACTGACGAAGTTGAGATGAGCGTCGTCGAGCGTGGCGCCGTCGAAGATGGCGCCGGAGAGCTCTACCGGCCCCAGTCCGTCGCCCTGCTCGAGAATGGCACCCTTCAGATTCGTTTCGGTCAGCGTTGCTCCGGCCAGGTTGGCGCCGCGCAGCACCGCCGATACCAGCAGGGCGCCGGAGAAGTCCGCTTTCCCGCCCATGAGGCGCCGCAGCGACGCGTTGGAGAAGTCGGTCTCCGCTCCCCTGGCTGTGGCGCCCCGGAAGTCCGCGCCGTCGAGCTTGATGCCGCGCGCCTTGGCGCCGCTGAAGTCCGCGCGCTGCAGGTCGGCGCCGCGAAGGTCGACGCCGGTCAGCGTGGAGTGGTTGAACTGGAAGTCCGCGAACTTGCCTTCCGGCAGCATGGCGCCGCCGATGTCGGCATCCCGGAAGGTCCTGGGATCGATGCCGATGAACCGCGTCCTGGTGAAGTCCGTGAGCTTCCAGAGACTGAAGGCAATCTGGCGCACGCCGATGGTCGCGTCGACGAACTTCACCCTGTCGCCGCAGCCCATGCCGGCCGGATCGAACAGCGGCTGCGGCCCGAAGTCGACCTGGGTGAGATCCGTGCGCGAGAAGTCGGCGCAGGCCAGCTTTGCGAACTGCAGGTTCGGTCGCTGAAGGGTGGCGCCTTCGAAGCAGGCTTTGACCAGAACGGCGCCGGTGAAATCGGGCTTTCCCTTGGCTGACGGCGCGAGCGACGCTTCCTGAAAGATCGCGCCGGTCAGGTCAACGCCCGGGAACTGCGCGCCGTTGAGCACCGCCTTGGTGAAGTTGGCGCCGCGCAGATCTAGGTTCTGGCCCGCGAAATTCCGGTCCGTCAGATCCTGTCCGCTGAAGTCCGGCCGCGAAGGATCGGGCTTCGGACATCCCGACTGCGCGGCCGCCGCCGCCGCGAACAGGAGCGCCCCGGCTGCTGCTGCCAGCGCCTTCATCGCGTGCCTCGGGGCAGCCACTCGGAGAGCGAAGGGACGGTGCGTCCGGCCGGACCGGCCGGCGGCGGGGTGTCCTTACGCGGACCGGCCAGGTTGCCCTTGCCGTCGGTGGTCATGCTCCAGTTGAGTGTGTAGAGCGTGCGGAACAGATCGACGGCCAGCGCGGCGGCCGAGACGCGGGGAGTGGAGACGAGCAAACTGCCCTCCTGTGGCGGAGCCTTGCTCCCGGCCTGATAGATGTCGAGGTGGTAGTCGTCCGGCGAGTTGCCGGTGCCCGTGTAATAGAGGATGAAGATGTCGGTGAGTTCGTTGCCGCCGGCCAGCGCGAGGCTGAGATAGGTTCTTCCGACGGGCAGTTCGAGGAAGGGGCTGAACGCTCCCGACCGGTCCCGGAAGGCCTTGACCGGGTTGCCGTTGCCGTCGAAGGCTTGCAGCCGGCTGACCTTGGGCGGCTGCTCGATGTTCTCCAAAACCATGATCGTGCCGTCGTAGGTCGAGGCCACGGCGATCGGATTGGCCAGCAGTCCCGGGCGGCGGCGAAGTGTGGAGACGCTGCTGCCGGGGGGACTGTAGTCGATGGCCGGTCCGGCCACGCGGCGCGCGAACGGGAGGTCGCTGTCGCCGCGTCCCTCGCTCTCCAGCGTCGTCACCATGATCTCGCTGAGCTCGTGGTTGAGGGCCACCACGCGGCCGCTCGGGTGGATGACCAGCGAATCGACCCGCAGGGGGAAGCGGCCGTAGCTCGGCGGGGGCGGGCCTCCCGTGTTGATCGGCGCAGTGCCTGTATCCGGAATCCTGCGGAGGTGATAGCCGCCCCCTTCCAATGCCGGACGCTCCGAGGCCAACGGATCGATGTAATAGAGACCGAGGTCGCGCGACTCCGGGTCCGGCACCGGCCTCCCTTCGGGGTCGGTCTCATGCCGTCCGTCCTTCATCTTGAAGCGGGGCGGGAAGGAGTCGTAGACGATGTTCGCCAGCGAGGAGTAGCCGCATCCTGAAAAGCGGCCGTTCACAGGCAGGCCGGGGATGCTGACGCTCTGCAGGCCGAAGAGTTGCGTTTCCACGGTCCCGCCGGCGCAGTTGGCGATGCCCAGGCCGGCCGCTCTCCAGGCGTAGCCGAGCTGATGGTGGCGCTGGCTGAGGGAGATTCCGGTCAGCTCCGAGATCGCATTCCCCTTGCTGGACGAGCTGCGGTTGGCGCGGGTCGTCTCCGGCGCGGCTTTGGTCGGCATCCAGACGTATCGCCGGCCGTCCTGAAAGGTCAGCAGTGAGGCGTGCTCATAGACCGAGTCCCTGGTCAGCTCGATCCGCTTCTGGAAAAGTGTCAAGCCGACCGTTTCCGTCCGGCCGGCGTTGTTCGGCAGCCAGTCCGTGGAAGCCGTCGCTGCGACGTTGCTGCCGACCAGGAACTCGCATTGAAACTTCACGCGGCCGCCGAGGTTGTTCGTGAGCCTCACCGGCAGCGTCCTCTCCGTCGAACCGGAAGGGACTGTCAACGTCGCTGATACGGTCGGGTGATCGCTCTGGTAGATGAGCCGCACGTTGAGCACGCGCGTCACGTCCGGCGGGGCGCTGGGAAACGTGCCGCGCACCGGATCGGGATTGACGGTGACGAGCGACTGGATCGACGTAGACAGCCGGTTGATGATGGCCCAGGGCGAGGTGGCCACCGCAACGATCGTCTGCGTGATCTGCGCGATCCCGATGGCCACGTCGATGGCGGCCATGATCCAGCCGGCGAAGGGGATGCTGCGCCTGAGCAACGACTTGGCGATGAGTTTTCCGAGGTACTCGGCCGGCTCCTCCAGCCCCTTCTGGAAGAGGGTCTGGCCGATGGTCGAAAGACCGCTCCAGTTGACCTTGCCGTCCACGGCAGAACCGATCCCGACGTACGCGGCGTACGACACGCCGATGGCTTTCGTGATCTTGCCGACCGCCTCGCTTTCGAAGATCTTCCTGAGCGGCTCGTAAGCCGTGATGGCCACACCGGCCGGCAGGAGCAAGGCCGGGATGGCCAGATTGATGAGCGCGGTACGGATGGCTCCGTAGAGATTCGGAACCGGATAGGGAATGCGGCCCGTGCCGAGACCGAGGGCGTACAGCCGCGCGGCCACGGCGTCCTTGGGGAAAGTAATGTCGACGTCGATCGACCCGGGCAGCAGCGGATTGGGCGCGCCGAAGATGGTGTCGGTGGAGCCGAGGCCGCCCAGCCAGCGCAGATCGTCCTGTTGGTCGACGAAGATCGGCGCGCCGCTGCTGTGATCGGGCTTCCACGCCGGCGTACTTAGCGGGTTGCCGTCGATATCGAGGAACTGGATATAGGCGCCGAGGAAGCGGAGGAAGTAGTTCTCCATCCGGAGGTGGGCACGGACGGTTCCGTCTCCCGGCGTCGAGGGAGGGGTGACGAACGTCTTCACGCCATAGAGCCGGGCTGCGATGTCTGGTTTGACAGTGACCTCGCCGGCGGAGCCGTCGATGACTCCCACCGGCGTCAGCTCTCCCGGCTGGGGTTCCGTGATGACGCTGAATCCTTCCTCCTGCGTCCACTTCCTGTTCTCGAGGCGCAGATCGTTCTTCGTGCTGACCTCCAGGAGGGCCATGGCCGGCCGCCCCGCACGGACCGTGCGTGCCGACGGCTGCTGGAGGAAGTGCGTTTCGCCTTCCGTGTCCTGGAAGGGGACCAGTCGCGCCCATCCACCCTCGGTCTCGCGCGGCGGTCCCTGCCTGCGCAGTTCGTCGGCCAGACCCTGGATGTCGTGTTCCGTGAAGGGATCGGCCATGTGCTCCATGATGATGGCGGCGATGGCGCAATCCTCGCTGAGCAGATCGGGGTGGTGGAACAGAAAACACTTCGCCGTGCTGAGATAGTCGAGGGTCTGAACGACCGCCGCGGCCGGACGCTCCGCCGGCGGAACGGTGATGGCTGCGAGATGGACGTAGCTGGGACGCGAGCGATCCGACGGGGTACCGGCGATGTGTACGCGGCACGCGGCGTCGAAGGGAACCTCTACGGCCGCCGAGAAGTGCGTGAGCCGCTCGTCGGGAACGGCGAGCAGATTCGGGTTGGCCGCCCTTGCCGCGGCGCGCGTCTCCGCGGTGTGCGGCAGCAGGGGAACCTCGCCGGAGAACGCGACCAGGGTGTAGTCGAAGTCCGGAAGCGCGTCGGAGAGATCGGCCTGGTAGATGTACGGGATCGTGCGGCGTGGTTCGTCGAGACTCATTTCTTCAACTCCAGGCGTTGATTGGCCACCGTGATGCCCTTCTGGCCGTCCGCGCCTTTGCCGCACGGCGAGGGCGCGTCGCCGCCTTTGCCCGGGGCGCCGCCCGTGCCGAGATAGGTCTCGACCGCCTCCGGCATGAGGACTCCGTCGTCGTCCGAGGCGCCCGCCGTGGCGACGGCGAACGCAGGCCCGCCATTGCCGCCGGCACCGCCGGCGCCCGGCCCTCCTATGCCGCCGAAGCCTCCGTTGCCGGCCCGTCCTCCAGCTTGCCCGCCGTCCCCCGGAACACCCTTCGCTCCTCCTCCGCCTCCTCGGCTGCCGTTGCCGCCGCGCCCGGCGAGGATGGTGCCCCCGGTGTAGCTCAGCCGTCCGCCGACGATCAGCAGCGCGATCGAAGCCCCTCCCTGCGTGCCGCCGCTGCCTCCACCGCCGCCTTCGCCGCCGGCCCCTCCGCCGCCGCCGACGTAGAACACCGTGCCGCGGCCGCCGCCGCCACCTCCACCAAAACCGCCCTTCCGGCCGTTTCCTCCGGCGCTCGGCGTCCAGAAAAAGTCGGCGCTGATGGAGCCGTTCAGGTCCGGAGAGGCGCCCCCCGGTTCACGGCAGGGACCATTCCGTCCGGTCTCGCCCTGCTTCCGGCTGGGCACGCCACCTTTTGCACCGTAGCCCGTGTCACCCGGTTGGCCGTCTCTACCGTCATTGGTGAAGTAACCTCCGCTCCCTCCGTTGGCGAATCCCGGGCTGACACCGGGACTCTGGCCGATCCCGTTATCTGCCTTTGGCGGGGCCTTGCCGTTTCCGCCGTCCGACGAGTGCCCGCCGGAGCCTGCGATCAGCGAGACGGACGTCAGCAACATGCCGCTGCTTTGGATGGAGGCGAAGGCGATGGCAGGCGTCTCGCCGGGAACGTTCATGCCCGGGCCGGCGAAAACGGCAAAGCCCTGGAAGATCGTCGGGGCGATGATCCGCATCGCCAGCACGGCCGGGACTCCGGTCCGGCCGCGCAGCAGCGAGCGGAGCTCCGGCTGTTTCTCCTCCAGCATGGCGCAACCGCCGTACACCGCCACGGATCCGGTGAGCAGCAGCGCCCCCGGAAGCCTGTAATCGCCGTAAGCCACGAGGACGGCGCAGTGCTCGCCGGTGCAATTGTTGATGCCGCGCTGGACGGTGGCGCAGGGCGACTGGAGGGACGCGCCGCACGTCAGGCTGTCGGCGCCTGACGGCGCGACGTACCGCACGTTGGTCAGCTCGGAGGTGTCTTTGGCCCCGCAGTAATAGCGCGCAGTTGGGGAGTGCGCGCGCTTCGGCCCGAAGACGACCGCCGAGGAGTCGGTACCGGAGAGATCGGCTCCGGTGAGATCGGCAAACTCGAAGACAGCGGCGGAAAGCGTGGCCCCGTTCAGCCGCGCGTTGGTGAGCTTGGCCGCGGTCAGGTCGGTCGCGGCGGTGAAGACGGCATTCCGCAGGTCCGCGCCGGCGAGATTCGCGGCAATCAGCGCCGCGCCGCCGAGGTTCGCGCCGCGGAGGTCGGCGCCCGCCAGGTCTGCACCGGCGAGGTTGGCGCCGCGAAGGTCACGCCCCGCCAGACTGGCCTTTCGCAAATCGCAATACGGACAGGCAATGCGCCCGTCGCTCCCGGCGGGAGGAAGTGTTTCGGCCGGCGCCGGAACGGCAAGACTCAGTGCGCAAAGGAAGAGAAAACCGGCGCATCGCGACACGGCAAACCTCCTGGGTACAGTGTGATGGAAATGCGGGCACCGGTATAGGAGAGGCGCAGGGGAGGATTTCCCTACCCTCCATAAGGAGGTCCTTCCTCCAGCCCGCCGGCATGCCCTCCGGCAGTGCCTCTGTCGCGATCACGGGTCGAGCCGGGCTCGTCGAGCTAGGCTGGCAATGACCGGCATCCGAGTGGCCGGGTGGAGGACGGACAGGTTGTCCGTCCTCCATTTAGCCTTTGATGCAGAGGAACTGCTTTGAGCACGGCCACCGTCTTCACCAGGTCGGCCTGGTTGCGCATGACTTCGTCGATGTTTTTGTAGGCGCCGGGGATCTCGTCGAGGACGCCGTAGTCCTTGCGGCAGTCGACACTTTCGGTCTGGGCGGCGAGATCCTGGATGGTGAACGCCTCCTTGGCGGCGCCGCGCGACATGCGGCGGCCGGCGCCGTGGGAGCAGGACTCGAAGCTGTCGGCGCTGCCGAGGCCTTCCACGATGTAGGAGCGGGTGCCCATGCTGCCTGGGATGATACCGAGCTGGCCGCTGCCGGCGCGGATGGCGCCTTTGCGCGTGACGATGACCTTCTCGCCGAAGTGCGTCTCGCGGGCCAGGTAGTTGTGATGGCAGTTGATGATCGATCCGAGCGTGAGCTGCGGGAAGCGGCGGCGCAGGGCCCGGAGGATCTCCTCCAGCATCAGCCGGCGGTTCTCGGCGGCATACTCCTGCGCGAACTCCACGTCGGCCACGTACGCGGCGAATTCCGGCGTCGCTTCTTCCAGATAGGCGAGATCGGGATCGGCGAGGTGGATCCGGGCCTGCCGGGCCAGCTCGCGTGCGCGGTGCATGTGACGCTCGGCGAGATCCTTGCCAAGGTTGCGCGAGCCGGAGTGAAGCATGATCCAGACGGCGCCGCTCTCGTCGAGACAGAGCTCGATGAAGTGGTTACCGCCGCCCAGCGTTCCGAGCTGGGAGAGCTGCGTGCGGTTGACCTTCGGCACCATTTCCGCCGCAGCGCGCCGCAGCCAGGCCGAAGCGCCGCTGGTCGGGTCGCCGTGCGTACCTGAGGGGCCGTTGCCGACCGGCACGCCGTCCTCGATCGCGGCACGCACCTTCGCCGTGACGCCGTCGCCGAAGTCGTTGCCGGTCAGGTTCGTGCGCACGGCGGCCATGCCGCAGCCGATGTCGACGCCGACGGCCGCGGGGCAGATAGCGCCCTTTGTGGCGATGACCGAGCCGACCGTCGCACCCTTGCCGAGGTGGACGTCGGGCATGGCCGCCACGTGGTGAAAGACGAACGGCAGGTTGGCAATGTTCGTGAGCTGATCGAGCGCCTGCGACTCGACCTGCCCGATGGGCGCCCAGATCCGCACGGGGATCCGCGCCTTCTTCACTTCTGCGAGGATGGGCATACGCCCGACCTTTCTCGTCCGGCTGCCGCGCCATCGACAGGCGATGGAGAGGAGCACCGGAAGCACGCTTTCGGACCGCCGAGAGACAGGCGATCCGATCGGAATGAGGGCAGTACAGCGCGCCGGAGTGGGTCAGGTTCCGGCAAGCGGACGCCGCGCCAGGGTGTTGGCGTCCCCAACGGGATTCGTATTCGTTTGAGGTTCGCAGTTTGTGTAAGTTACTGAAAACACTATCCGCTCTAACCGCCTAAACCCAATGGCCTTCAGTTAAGCGATCATTGACCGGACCGCAGGGAGGGCGTGATGGGAGAGTCGGCGCGGAGGTTCGAGATCGCGAAGGCGGGGATAGGTGTTCTCGCAGAAGCGTTTCCGCTCGAGACGGTGCAGGCGATTCTGGCGGC
>CAZYTO010000046.1:0-25241 GCA_964650405.1 uncultured Thermoanaerobaculia bacterium
CGCCGGCCCGAAACCCTCCCCCACGACTACCCTGTACCTGTCGTGGCCCCTTCCTGAGATCAATCATCGATCACGTCGTTCCTTGTCAGCCTGACCTGCAACACGCCGTTCATCTCTTCCCTCTCGACCTCCCAGCCGCAGTCGCAGACCATCAACTCCGGCCAGACGGCCTCCCTCTCCGTCACCGGCATCGGGACCGGACCGTTCCACTACCAGTGGTACGAAGGGACGACCGGCAACACTTCCTTCCCCGTCTCCAACGCCACCGACCGCATCTTCAACACGCCGGCCCTCACCAGCAGCCACACCTACTGGGTGCGCGTGAGCAACCCCTGCGGCACGGCGGACTCGAACTCCGCGACGGTGACCGTGCACTAACCAGCTTCTCAAGCATGCCAATGGGAACGCCCGGGCTCGCCCGGGCGTTCGTGTCTTGGTTGCAGCGTTGCGTCGCCAGCTTGCCAGGCCATGCGTCCGAAGAAACAGTGGGGCCAGAACTTCCTCCGCAACCGCGGCGCGGTGGAGAAGATCGTCGCCGCCATCGAGCCCGAGCCGGACGAGCTCGTCCTCGAGATCGGTCCCGGCGAAGGCGTCCTGACCGAAAAGCTCGTCACGCTCCCCAACGACCTCACCGCCATCGAGATCGATCCGGAGCTCTGCACCCGGCTCCGCGACCGCTTCGGCGCCCGCCTCGACCTCCGCCACGAAGACGCCGTCGACGCCCCGCTCCCCACCCGACCGTACCGCGCCGTCGGCAACCTCCCCTACAACGCCGGAACCCCCATCCTCCGCCGCATCGTCGCCGACTCGAACTGCCGCCGCGCCGTCTTCATGCTGCAGAAAGAGGTGGCCGACCGGTTGGTCGCCAAGCCGTCGACGGAGGCCTACGGGTTCCTGACGCTCTTCGTGCAACTCTACGCGAAGGCGCGCATCCTGATGACCCTCGACCCGGGCTCGTTCCACCCGCCGCCGACGGTGCGGAGCGCGGTGGTTGTGCTGGACGCGGACCGCAAGCCGTACGCGTCCGAAGAGCTGATCGACCTGATCAGCCACGCGTTCCGCATGCGGCGGAAAACGCTGGTGAACAACTTGACCGGGTGGCGGGGGATGACACGGGAGCAGGTGCTGGAGGCGATGGAACAAGCCGGTATCCAAACGGATGTGCGCGCCGAGAATGTGGGCGTCCGCGATTTCGCGACGCTGATCCACCACACGCGATGACAACTCGACAGGCGGCTCTCTGCGTTGCGCCCGCCGCCAGGCGTATGCGCCGCGGTAAGGGGTCATGGGCGACGCCCCGCGGCACGCACGCCTTACGTCTGGGAGGAGCTAATCGACCTGATCAGCACTGCGTTTCGCATGCGGAAAACGCCGGTAAGTAACTTCGTGCGGGGGGCGATGACGAGGGACGAGGTAATGGCGGCCAACCGCGTTGCTTCCAGCGCCCGTGAACGGCTGGAACAGCAAAGCTATGCCGGTCTTCTCTCAAAGACTCCATAGTCCGATTAAACGATAACGTCAAATTTCGGTGCGGCACAGCTTCGCATTCATGCCGACTTCGACTCTTTCGTCCGGTCATACAACGTGAAAAGGCCCAAGTAGGTCGAACTCGCTGTCATCATTAGGCCTCCGCTCCAACTCTGGGTGTCGAGGCGCTGAGCACTTCAGCACCGACGCGATGACGCTATCAAATGACGAGCCATTCGCCGACGATATAGCGGTCAGCAAGCAAGACGTGAATGGACTCGTCGTCTTGTCCGTTCCGTCCGGCGTCAACTCATTGGCCGCACAAGCGGCAAAATGATACACTGTCGGAGCGTTATCGTCCGCCGCTTCGTCGAGGCCATCCACGCTATCGCCCGCCCCGCTGAACCCCAGACCGAGCTCCCCTACAACCACCTCCGAATCCATCTCCAATAGCTCCTGCGCGTAGCGCACCGACAGTTGTTTCACCCCTGACCACTCTACAAAGGCGACGCCGGCGAAACAAGAGTCTGATATCAACAATATCTTCGAGGCCGGGTTAAACTTCCTCAAACGTCCCATGATGCCGTCAAATGGCAGTATCTTATCGTTCACACACCACCCCTTCCGCACAACCTGTGGGCAACCATAGCACGAGAAGCTTAGAATAAATAGCCCCCCGGCAGCCATCAACGCCGAATCAGCATCGTTCAGTGCTTTATCAATGTTCCCGGCTGTCGCGTTATAGTCCAAAAGCGTCGTCGGCTTAAATCCCCGCCTCAGCGCCAAAGCCGCTGTCGCGTTCGCGTCATTCGCACACGAGTTCAGCCCTACTGGAACAACGCGCTTCACATCCAGAAATTGCGAGGAGTACCGATCAACCCCAATATGCAGCGATACGGCCGTGAGGTTAGTACCCAGCGCTCTACTTGAACCTCTCACAAGCGCCGCTGCACGAAATACGTCCTTCTTCCCTTGTACACCACCGCCGCGCGGGGCAGTCATTTTCGATCCCGGAACACAACGTCCGACGACCGGATCCTTGTCATCGTCATGAAGCTCTGTGCAAACGGCAACCGGAGCAAAACCCCGCCGTGGTGGTACTCGCGAAAAGTCATACAACAATTCGCCGTGAAACGCGGGCACGCCACAATTCTCTCGGCCAGCTATCGCTGGATGAGCGATACCATCCACAGTCACTGATCCCATCAGAACGTCGATCGGATCCTTCCCAGCTCGCATCGTGACCAATCGGCCGCCGAAACGGAACTTCACGTCCCCAGCAACTTTCGTTACCACCCGAATCGCATTCGCGAGTGCCTGATGATAGAGCTCAGGTTTCGACAAATGCAACCATCTATATCGATGCGGACTGGCAGTCTCTATTCGCGCAACCTCCATGCGACCGAAATCCACATCGCAATACGACCACAATTCTCCAGGACCAGGTTCACCCAAGTACTTGTCAGCGATCGTATGCACCTCCTCCTCCAGCGCATACTGCTGCATGTCAGCCAACCATCGTAATGACCGCGCATTTTCAGGCTTCGGCCCTGCCTCCTTGTCGATCGGCTTGTCGACAGGGTAAAACTCCGTCAACGCCTTCGTGACTACTGCCACTCCTAGTCCTCGAGTGTCATAGAACGCCATATCAAGAAATGGCGCCACTTCTGGGTATATATCCATTCCTGGAAACTGGAATTCGCATCGGAAAAGTGTGTTCTCTGGCGGCTCTGCATGTTGCGCGATCGCCAATCCCAGAACCGGAACGTGTGCCGGGATTGCCGCTCGCGCACCTGACGTCGACTGTCGCTCGGAGTCTGCATTTGGAAACAGCAATCGCGCACCGACGGGATCGCCGAGCTCATTCTCCCGCATCACCACTGCAAACATCCCGACTATAGTGATTCTTAAATCCGCGACCTCTCCAGAGGCGCTCACGACAGGTTCGTTCATAGATTCCACCTTTTCGTCGCCTTTCATACCGAGTCCAGATGGCCAGAGACTACAAACGCCGACCACTCGCGCACTCTCCCGCCGCTCCTCAGCATAGCGAGCTGGACTTCTCTCAGTGCTCTAGCCGGACGTTCACCCATCGCTATCAGACGTTGAAATTCAACGCCACAAGAAGCCGCCGATGAATCGCTCACCGAGTAGAAGGTCGCCAACACGCTGCGCGCTCCAGCTGCAATGAACGCGCGTGCCAGTCCCGCAATGCCCTGCAAACTACGATCGCCATCCGGTTCCGTGTCGCAGGCGGACAGGACTACGATTTTCAATCCCGGGAGGTGCTCAGACGCCAACTCATAGCCATAGAGCCGATTCCGAGCATCGTGCTGTGCAAATACTAGCGCACTCATCATCGGCACGTCGTTGTTATCAATGGCATGACCAGCAAAATGAATATTGGACGCCCGACGCGCCGCCTCCAAGAATGCTTCCACGGTTGCATCATGTCCAATCAGGAGGTCCGCTTTCGGATACATCTCCCTTACGCGCTGTGCCTCGAAGCCGGAAGCCGGCAGGGTTCGATCTGCATCTGGGGCCACTATCAATCTGCGCCCGCTCTCCGCTAAGCGTTTGGTTTCAGATTCAAGAAAGACTGAGGCACTCGGCGTAACACACACGCCAAAGCGTTCGACCACGTATGGCGCGCCTATGCGCTCACGGAGCGCACTGAAAGGTAGCGCTGCTAGTTCGTCATCAGCTACTATAACGATCGTCTCGATGTCCATCGCCGCGTTGATCCAAGGCGCCACAAGCATCTCGTAGAGAATGCTCTCATAGCGATCGCGGCTGCCAGTCCGGGTGCTAAGAACAAAACTATGAACGCAGGCGGCCAGCTTTTCGGAAGTGATCTGTCGCTCGAAAGAGACCACCGAAGAGCCGTTGATGAGCCAAATCAGCGTTCGACTCTTCAGTACGCAGAACTCGACGAGCGCGACGCCTTTCGGCAGACGCGCCATTACTAGGTCCGACGTCACAACCGGCGCCCGAGTGTGCTTCTGGAGCAAGTCGAGAAGCGTTCGTGCTTTCGCACGTTCAGCGATGTTGAAGGCGTCCGTCTTAGCGCCAACTTGCCATAGTATTTCGACTGCCTCCCGGAAGGCCGATCGGCGGCCGTCAGTGTAGAAAGTACGCGCGTCCGCCGAAGTAAGCCAGCTTCGCTCCTCATCGATTTCATTAACTGCACGCATAACTGTAACGCGAGTTGAGTTAACGTCGCCTAGCGCGAGCTGCTTGCGTGCGAGCGCAAGAATCAGATTGACTAGGCGCAGTTGAAGATGTCGCTGTTTGGCGTATCTAATAGCGTCAAGCAACGCGGCACATTCGTCGCGCTCATGTGTGTGCTGAAACTGCGCATGGATGTACTCCGGCGTCGTAACGTTAAATGCTCTTACGGCGTCGTCGCCAATTTGCCGGCCACACTCTAGCGCGGCGCGGCGGTTGTCGTCTGCGGCGTGCGCATCACCGTGGCGCTCATAAAGGTCAGCACGCCAAAGTAGGCCTCTTAGGCGAAGGTCAAGCCAATCGTGAGTGACACATAGCGTGAGCTGGCGATCCAAGGCTACCTTTGGCAGCCAAAAAAAACCTTCGTCAATCGATGGTCTCGCTGCCTGCATCAATAGTTGCGCGTATCGCAGTGCATCGTCCCGTTGAATCATGGCCATTGCGCGGAGGCGATGCTCCCAGGAAATCTTTGAATCGCCGATGCTCGCATAATCTGCAGCCAGATTCATTTCAAGACCCACCACACTACTGTCGTCTCCCATCTTGCTCCGGATGACCAGCGCCGATTGGTGATCATGCAGAGCGTCGATGAACAGGCCAGATGTGGAATAACTTGTACCGCGAATCCAGAGTGCGTGGCTTAACAGAAGCGGGTATCGCAGACGACGTCGCTGTATCTCATCGATTACTTCAGTACTTTGATGTATCGCATCGGTTAGCTCATTCGAATAATACGAAGCCTGAGCGAGCTTTGCGCGCATCGTTAACGTGTCGGTCACATTGAGCAAGTGTAGTTCACCAATAGCCCGCGTAAGCGTTCTCAATACGGCAGGCTGTTGCTCGGGCGAAGCTCTTTCATTCCCTCCCACTATACGATGGAGCACTCGTGCGATAGTCGCACGTTGTTCCGTGTTCATACATTCGACGTCGGCGATCATTTCTTTGAGCTGATCGTCCATGAGGCGCGTGCGATTGGAATCGGCGATCAAACATATGCCGAGCCATATGCGGTTCGCTGTAGTCTTGTCTGAATTGAGAACAGCGTCCGACCATTGTGGCAGGAGGCTAAGCGCAGCGGTGTTGGCTAAGGCGATGGCCGGCCACTGTCGAAGGAAATTGTTGTCGCTGCGTTGAGGCGTATTTAAGAGCTCGTCGATGCCCAACGTGTCATTATTGCCAACCTTGTGTGTTCGCAGAATCTTTAGCTGCTCTCTGGCTTCCGCCGCCCACGGAGAGCTTGCATCAAGATTGAGGTAATCTAGCCAGGCTTTGATTGAATCGTCGCGGAGGTGCATCTGCTCGAGAGCAGACGCTCGATTCCATGCGGCTTCGGGCGTACGCGCGATCGACCATGCTACCTGACTCGCTTCTATGGCGAGTTTGAGATCATGGGGATCACCTCTAACCTTCCAGCGCGTTAGTAACGCCGCCGAAAGGTCGCTTACTACCGCTGCCTCGCGTGATACATGAATCGCGTGAATTGCCGCCTCGTTGGTTGTGGCTGGCGCTAGAGCCCGTTCCAGTGTTGTGACGGCCTCGTCATATTGGTGCAGGAGCAAGTGTGCAAGCCCGAGTGCATGTAGATTCGCGACGGTTGGCTGGTCGCGCGACTCGCCGCTGATGCGAGCACTTACTGCGTAGAGTTCGGCGTATTCGATGTGTTTGATCGGGTCCTGGTCATTACCTCGCGTTGCGACGGACGGCGGCTGGTAAGGGAAGCCGGTAAGACGGCCATCAAACTGTCTATGCGTCGGTGACGCGATCGCGAGAGCATGTATGTTGTCAGGCGCCACCTTTGAACGTGTTTCAGAGACAAGGATGGCACCCGCCAGCACTGCGACGGCGACGGCAGCTGCAGCAAGGAATGCTCGCTTCCGCTGAAGATGTGAGTTCAAGCGTTCAGGGACATGCCGCGACACGACATCCCCTCCCCCATGCATCGCCACCGCGTAGCATTCGTCACAGGTTGCCATGTGCTCGATCACCCGGCGGCGGGTTTCGGGGTCGAGTTTTCCGTCGAGAAACGAAGCGAGCGTCTCGTCGGAAGGGAAGCCAGTGTGCTCCATCTGCTCCACCGTCCTACCTCAGTCCGATCGGAGGTCTCGCTCCGTCCCCGAATCCCCCGTCACCGGTGTGAGAGGGACGTTGGTTCTTGTTTTCCTCCCGTACCAGGCGCAGGCAGATGTCCTGGTCGCCGTGGACGAGGAGGTCGTCGATCTCGGAACGCTGGATGCCGGCCTTCTCCAGGGCCGACTTCAGGCGGATCAACAACTTGTCGATGCGTTTGTAGAGTTTCTTCATGTCCAGATTGAGGATACGGGCGATGTCGGGGACGCGCATGGCGTTGGCGAAACGCATGCGCAGGATGACCTGGTCTTCGGCGTCGAGGCCGGCGATGCACTCGTCGAGGGCGGCCGCGGCGCGGCGGGCCGTGCACTCCCGCTCGGCACTGAGGAGGTCGTTCGCGGCATCGACGCCGTCGGCGGCCACATCCGGGGCGTCGGCGTCCGAGACGAGCACCGGGCGGGGCATACGCGGCGGGAGGCGGACGTAGAGGACCTCCAGCTCGTGCGCCGTGAAGACGGAGTCGGGGGTGGACGTCAGGATGTCCACGGCCTCGGTGAACGAGTAGCCGTCGCGCGTGATCAGCCGTTCCAGGGCGATGGCCTTGTCACCCAGGCGCTTCGCTTCGGCCGAGGGGCGCCACTTGCCCCAGAGCTGCACGCGGTACTGGAAGAAGAGGCGCTGGATGACCGTGGTCAGGTAGGTGGTGAAGAGGCTGCGGCCTTCGAACTTGCGCAGGATGGCGTAGTTGGACTCGATCAGCTTCAGCTTCGTGTGCTGGGCGAACTCCTCAGCGTCCTGGGCGTCGACGTGATTCCGCCGGCAGACGAAGGCGATGATCTGCTCGATCTGGCGCAGGTTCGCCAGAAAATACTGCTCGACGTCGAAGTTCGATTCGAGCGACACGACAACGGGCCTTTTGCCGAAGGCCGGCGATCCGGAGCATGAAATTGTTGGGAGTTCAGCAAAAGAGTCTAACAGACCTCTACGGCCAGGTGGGTCAGAAGTTTGAGAACGTTCGCGATCCGGTCCTGAAGCTCAGCCGCAGGTAGGACGAAGCCTTAGATTTCCAACGAACCGGCTTCCGCTCGAGGCACTTTCGCGTGTCACATCGCCCCTCGGAATATACCCCCCTCCGGTATCGTTGCCGCGGTCATGGCAACGAAGCAGCCGCGCCACGCACACGCCGTCGATCCCCACCTGAAGAGCCGCGCCGCCACCCGTCTCAAGCGCATCGAGGGACAGGTGCGCGGCATCCACAAGATGGTCGAGGAGGAGCGCTACTGCGGGGACGTGCTCATCCAGCTCTCGGCCATCCAGGAGTCGCTGCGGGGCGTGGCCCAGCTCCTCCTGCGGAACCACCTCCAGCACTGCGCCACCGACGCCATCCGCTCGACGGACCCGGAACGGCGGGAGCAGATGTACGACGAGCTGACGGAGCTGTTCTTCAAGCACGTGCGGTGAGCGTGCCCCGGGTTGCGATGGCCAGCGGAAGGCGGCGAGCGGCGACATGACTCACGCACACTCTTGCGGGCTTGAACGAGGAGGAACCCCCTCACCCCGGCACTTCCGCGCTGGCTGCGGCGAAGCTGACTCACGGTGCTCCGAATTGCGCGCTCCAGTGCCGACCCTCTCCCGCCGGGAGAGGGTGGCGTCGGTTCACGCCGCTTCTGTCGGCGACCCGGCCGCCACGGGCGTTCGCCTTCTCCCGAAGCCGGCTACGAAGGAGCGCGCTTGACCGACAAACACCCCGGCGGGACCGAATCGCGCGCTGCGAGCGACGCCGCGAGTTCCACCGCCATCGATCCCATCTGCGGCATGACCGTCAGCACGAGCACACCGCTCCGCTCCACCCGCGACGGCGAGACGTTTTACTTCTGCGGGCCGGCGTGCAAGGCGAGGTTCGATGCGGGCGAGCAGGAAGCGGCGAGCGGCGAGCAGGCGAAACCAGGCAATTCAGCTACCCCGCAACCCCGCAACCCCGCAACCGGGCAACACGCGACCCAGCAACACGCCGAGCACCCCTCCCGCCCGCCGCTCGCCGCCCCCAGCTCGCCCGTCCAATACACCTGCCCCATGCATCCGGAAATCGTCCGGGACGGGCCGTGTGCCTGTCCGATCTGCGGCATGGCCCTCGAGCCGCGGGTGGCTACGCTCGACGACGCGCCGAATCCGGAGCTCGTCGACATGCGGCGGCGGTTCATCGTCAGCGCGGTGCTCTCCGTGCCGCTGCTCGCAGGAATGTGGCTGATGCTGCCGTCGTGGGGCGAGCTGCTCCTGGCCGCGCCGGTCGTGCTCTGGGGCGGCTGGCCGTTCTTCCAGCGCGCCTGGTTCTCAGTCGTCACGCGGCAGCTCAACATGTTCACCCTCATCGGCATGGGGACGGGCGTGTCGTTCGGGTACAGCGCCGTCGCCGTCATCGCGACCTGGATGACGAAGGGACGGACAGGATTGTCCGTCCTCCATGGCGGTCTGTATTTCGAGCCGGCGGCAGTGATCACGACGCTGGTGCTGCTCGGGCAGGTGCTGGAGCTGCGGGCGCGGGAGCGCACGTCGCACGCCATCCGCGCCTTGCTGCGCCTCACACCGAAGAGCGCGCGGGTGATGCTCGACGACGGCAGCGAGCATGATCTCGACCTTGGTCAGATCACACCCGGGATGAAGCTTCGCGTCCGTCCCGGCGAGCGAGTGGCGGTCGACGGCGTCGTCCTCGAAGGACAGGCGGCCGTCGACGAGTCGATGATCACCGGCGAGCCGATCCCCGTCGAGAAGACGGCCGGGAGCGAGGTGACGGCCGGCACGGTGAGCACGAACGGCTCGCTCGTCATGCGCGCGGAGCGCGTGGGAGGCGACACCCTGCTCGCCCAGATCGTGCGCATGGTGGCCGACGCGCAGCGCAGCCGCGCTCCGATCCAGCGGCTGGCCGACGTCGTCTCGGCTTGGTTCGTGCCCATCGTCATCGCGGTGGCGGGAATCACGTTCGCGGTGTGGATGCTGGCCGGGCCCGAGCCGCGCCTCGCCCACGCCCTGGTGAACGCCGTGGCCGTGCTGATCATCGCCTGCCCATGCGCGCTCGGCCTGGCCACGCCCATGTCCGTGATGGTGGCGACGGGCCGCGGAGCGACGGCCGGGATCCTCATTCGGGACGCGGAGGCGCTGGAGCGGTTCGCCGGAGTGGACACGATCGTCGTCGATAAGACCGGCACGCTCACGGAAGGGAAGCCGAAACTCGTGCGCATCGACGCGGCGGCGGGCTTCGACGAGAAGCGGCTCCTGGGCCTCGTGGCGAGCGTCGAGCGGGCCAGCGAGCACCCGCTGGCCGCGGCCATCGTCGGCGCCGCACAGGACCGCGGCATCGCCCTCGGCACGGCTTCGGACGTGAAGACGCTCGCCGGCAGGGGCGTCACGGGCACGGCCGGCGGCTACGAGATCGCCGCAGGCAATCGCACGCTGGTGTCCGGCGCGGAGCCGGCGGAGGGAGACGGCACGGTCGTCTACGCGTCGGTCGACGGCCGCTACGCGGGGCGATTCGTGATCCAGGACCCGATCAAGACGACCACACCCGACGCCCTGCGCGCGCTCCGCACCCTTGGCATCGAGGTGGTCATGCTCACGGGCGATTCGCGCGCGGCGGCGGAGGCCGTCGCGAAACAGCTCGGCATCGGGAAAGTCGAAGCCGAGGTGCTGCCCGAGCAGAAGGACGCAGTCATCCGCCGGCTGCAAGGTGAGGGACATCGGGTGGCGATGGCCGGCGACGGCGTCAACGACGCTCCGGCCCTGTCCCGCGCCGACATCGGCATCGCCATGGGCACCGGCACCGACGTGGCCATCGAGAGCGCCGGCCTCACGCTGGTGAAGGGCGACCTGCGCGGCATCGTCCGGGCCCGCCACCTCTCCGCGGCCATGATGCGCAACATCAAGCAAAACCTTTTCTTCGCCTTCGTCTACAACATCCTCGGCGTCCCCGTCGCCGCCGGCGTGCTCTATCCCTTCTTCGGCCTGCTCCTCAGTCCTGTCATCGCCAGCGCCGCCATGACCCTCAGCTCGGTCACGGTGATCACGAATGCGCTGCGGTTGAAGAGGGTGAAGATCTGAGAGAAAAGTGGTTAGTGGTTAGTGGTTAGTGGTTAGGACAGGCCGCGGATTACCCACATCCGGCTTTCTCCCTTCCACTCTCCCCTCACCTCGCTGCCTTCGGGGTGGCTTCGCTCGC
This sequence comes from uncultured Thermoanaerobaculia bacterium, assembly GCA_964650405.1. Taxonomy (GTDB): domain Bacteria; phylum Acidobacteriota; class Thermoanaerobaculia; order Gp7-AA8; family Gp7-AA8; genus CAZYTO01. The sequence goes on from CAZYTO010000046.1 coordinate 10,973, forward strand.
GAAGGAGGATGCGTCCCTGATCGTCGACGATGACGACCGTCGACGAACGGGTGCCGTAGCCGCGGTCGGGGAAGGAGACGAAGATCTCCTCTTCCACGTTGACGCCGCGGGAGGTGGAGAGGAAGTCGAGCAACTCAGCGGCCATGAGCTCGCGGTCGTTGGAGAAGGCGGCCGACGCGACGACCTGCCGGGCGATGGCCACTTTCGGCCACTCCACGCCCGGTGCAGCGTTGCTGATTCCGAAGACACCCGGCTCGATCACGGATGGACGGTCGCCTGCGTTGCTGAAATGAGCGAGCGTCGCGCCGTCGCCGAGGATGAGGTGGAAGCCAGCGTACTCCCGGGCATGCACGGCCAGGCGCTCCAGATACGCGAGCGGCGATTCGTCGCCTTTGAGGAACCCGGCCACGAGCGCGCCGCGGGACGGGCCACCCTCGATCTGGGCATAGCGGATGTTGGTGATGGCGGCGAAACGGCCGCCGCCGACCACGGCCAGCCAGCTCCCGCCGGCGCGCAGGTCCCGGCCGCCGACGACGAGCGGCGCCTCGTCCCAGACGTGGGCGGGACGGGTGGGGCGGTCAAAGAATTCATCCCGGTTGGCGGCGACGACTAGGGGAAGGTCGGGACGCGTCTTCCAAGCCAGGGCGATGAGGCACACGGGGACATTATTCGCTGATTTGTCTATTCGCCTATTCGCTTAGTCGCTTAATCGCTGATTCGCTGATTCGCGCGCGGCTCCCGGTCCGCGACCAGCGACTAAGCGATTAAGCGATTAAGCGATTAAGCGATTAAGCGATTAAGCGACTAATGACCCGGATCACTTCGTGCAGTCCGCATCCGTGATCCCCTGCGGAGCGTTACTTAGCTGATGACCGACACGAACATGCCAGTCTTCCCGAACCGGAGTCACGGACGGCGACTCCTCCCCTGCCTCGCCCTTTTCCTCGCGCTTTGCGCTGCCTCCGCGCAGGCGCAGTCGCGGGCGGTGGCCATCACATTCGACGACCTGCCCGACCTCAGCGCGGACGAGCACACGGTGGAGCAGACCGTCCTGCTGATGCAGAAAATCATCTCCGAGGTCACCGCGCAGCGCATCCCGGCCATCGGGTTCGTGAACGAGGACAAGCTGCTCGACGCCACCGACCAGAAGAACGAGCCGCGCCTCGAGCTGCTCCTCGACGCCTGGCTCGCCTCCGGCCTCGATCTCGGCAATCACACCTTCGCCCACATCGACCTGAACGAAGTGGGCGTGGAGAAGTTCGAGAACGACATCCTCCGCGGGGAAGCCACGACGCGCGCGCTCTGCGAGAAGTATCACCGGCCCCTGAAGTGGTTCCGCCACCCCTACCTCGACACGGGGAAGACGCTGGCCGACCGCGACGCGGTGACGGCCTTCCTCGCCGCACACGGTTATGAAGTGGCGCCGGTGACCATCGACAACTCGGAATGGATCTATGCCATGGCCTACGACAAGGCCGGCTCGGCGTACCTCCGCTGGCGGGTGCGCAACGACTACATCCGCTACCTGGCGGCGCGCTTCGCCTGGTACGAGACGCGGTCGGAGAAGCTCTTCGGCCGTCAGATTCCCCAGGTGCTGCTCCTCCACGCCAGCACGCTCAACGGAGATGCCTTCCCCCGCGTGACGCGGATGATCCGCCGCCGCGGCTATCGCTTCATCACCATCGACGAGGCGCTGACCGATCCCGCCTATCGCTCCCGCGACACCTGGACCGACGGCGGCGTGAGCTGGATCGAGCGGTGGGGTGTGGCCCGCGGCGTCAGCCAGAGCGTCTTCGACCGCGACCCGCCGGCCAGTGCCTGGATTCTGAAGCTGGCCGGCGTGAAGGAGGAGTGACGGTCGGCCTGAACCGAAGGCTGGAAGCTGAAAGGCTGAAAGGAAAACCGACGCACTTTATGTGCAAGGCCGTGCGTGGTTACCTCTTCAACAGGTGCTTTTGAGCGTTTTCAAGAGGTGCTTCTGTACCTTCCCCAGCGCCGTTCGAGGAATCGAATCGACGCGCTCGAAGGCCAGCGGAACTTTGAAGCTGGCCAGTTGCTCGCGGCAGACCTGCTCCAGGGCGGCGGCGTCGAAACCGGCTCTCGAGACAATGAAGGCGACCGGCACCTCGCCGCGGACGTCGTCGGGCATGCCCGCCACGGCGGCTTCGTCGACGCCGGGTTGTTCGAGCAGGAGCTCCTCGATCTCGCGGGGGTAGATGTTGAAGCCGCCGGAGATGATGAGGTCGGACTTGCGGCCGAAGCGCGTGATGTAGCCGTCGCGGGCCTGGGTGGCGAGGTCGCCGGTACGGAACCACGGGCCGTCGAAGGCCGCCTGCGTGGCTGCTTCCTGGCGCCAGTAGCCGGCAAAGAGCGTTGGGCTCCGCACCTGGAGCTCGCCGTCGACGATGCGCACCGAGACACCCGGCAGCGGGAGTCCGACGCTGCCCGGCCGGCGCTCGCCTGCATACGGGTTGCTGACGGTCATGAAGGTCTCGGTCATGCCGTACCGCTCGAGAATCGTGTGCCCGAAGAGATCCTGGAAGCGCTCCAGCACCTGCGCGGGCAGCGGAGCGGAGCCGCTGACGAAGAGGCGCATGCGGCCGCCGATGGTCTGCGCGGCATCGGGCGGCGTGTCGAGCAGCCGCACGTAGACGGTTGGCACGCCGAAGAAGAGCGTTGGGCGGAAGTCGAGCAGTTCGTCCGTGGCCGTGCGGTGGTCGAAGCGCTCCAGCAACCGCATCCGGCAGCCGCTCATCAGCCAGCAGTGCAGACCGTTGCCGAGGGCGTGAACGTGGAAGAGGGGCAGAGCGAGGAGGAAGCGGTCCCGGTCGCTGATCTGCCAGGCCGTGATGAGATTCACCGCGTTCGCGGCGAAGTTGTTGTGTGTAAGCACCGCTCCCTTCGAAGCGCCGGTCGTGCCGGAGGTGTAGATGATGGCCGCGGGCGTGTCGCCGTCGAGGGCCTCAGCCATCAGGCTGTCACGGCGGTCGTAGCGGCTCGAAATGAGAGAGGCCAGCGCGCTCTCATCGACGAACGCCTTTGGCTCGGCGTCGTTGACGATGTGGCTGATCTCCCGGGCGCGGTAGAGGATGTTGACCGGCACGAAGATCACGCCGAGCTTGACGCAGGCGAGGTAGAGGTCGATCAGCTCGATGCGGTTGGCGAGGTAGACGCAGAGCCGGTCGCCGCGGACGAATCCCTTCTCCCGTAGCGCATGCGCAACCCGGTTACTGCGGCGCTCGATCTCGGCAAAAGAACACGTCGTCCCATCCCACTCCAGCGCCGGCTGATCGGCCCGGGCGCGGAGGGAGAGGTCGAAGAGCTGGAGTAGATGCACGCGTTACTTCAGCGGCCGTTCCACGACGGGCCGCGAGGCGGCGTCCTCCACCGAGGCCACGCCGACGGCGTTCTTGGTGGTGGACTTGACGCGGTACATGGCGGCGTCGGCCTGGCGGACGAGGTCGTCCTTGGTCACGCCGTGGGTGGGGAAGGTGGCGATGCCGAAGCTGGCGCTGATGCGGATCTCGATGTCGGGCTCGATGCGCAGGGGCGAGGCCACGAGCGACTTGCGGACGCGGTTCGCCACGAGCATGGCCTGGTCCTGGTCCGTCTGGGGAAGGATGATGCAGAACTCGTCGCCGCCGAAGCGGACCACCTTGTCGATGCCGCGCACGGCGTTGAGGATGCGCTTGGCCACTTCCTGCAACGTCCGCGAGCCGGTGAGATGGCCGTAGACGTTGTTGACCATCTTCAGGTCGTCGAGGTCGAGGAAGATGATCGAGCAGAGCGCGCCGTAGCGGCGGGAGCGCTCGATCTCTTCGTCGAGGTAGGCCTCGAAGAAGCGGCGGTTGTAGGCCTTGGTCAGGTCGTCGCGCATGGCCAGGTCGCGGCTGCGCGAGAGCTGGTAGATGTTGCCGAGGACCTGGGCCACGGCCGCCAGGTAGCGGGAGATCGACTCCACCACCTCGTCCTCGAACGCCTCTTCCGATCCGAGCGGGACGCGGATGACACCCACGAGATCGTGCTCGACCTGCAGAGGCATGACGATCATTCCGCCCCCTCGGGCCTGCCGGTCGTACGCGAAGTGCGTTCCGGAGGAGAGGGCGCGCTGCAGGAGATCGGGCGGCACGCCGGGGAGGAACTCGCCCGTCTCGCGCACGCCGGGGTCATTGCTGAATGCGGCCACGTAGCGCTCCACGCGCGGGTCGTGCAGAAAGAGCGTGCCGCGCGCCAGGCCGAGGAGATTGAGCACGGTCCGTACGATCCGCTCCGACACCGCCGAGGCGTCGCCCATCGTCATCAACTCGTGGATCTGGGTGAGGTAGCTGACCTCGACCTCGAGCTGCGTGGCGTGAATGGCCGCATCGGCCAGGTCGTGGGCGAAGGAGATGTAGGACGCCGGGCCGGCGGTGAAGGCGCCGCGGGGAACACAGAGCTCGCCCTGCCGGCGCTCATGGGGCACGCGCTCCTCGGTGAGGATGATGCGGGCGATGCTCTTGCGCGGAGGGTTGTCGATGTCCTGGTCGGCGTCGAGGACGACGACACGGGCCAGCTCTCGCGCCTCCCCGTCCGTTGCGAATCGCAAGTCCGGACAGGCGGCTTGCAGCGCGGCCAAAAGGTCACTGCGACCGCTGTAGACGCCGATCGTTCGATTCATCCGGCGCTGCGAATTGTACCTCGCCGCAGGTGCACAAGGATGATGACAGTGAGCAGGAGGAGGAGGGAGCCGGCTGTCACGGTCCGGCCGGCGACGAAGGATCGGGGCCGGAATGCCAGCCGGAGCGAGTGCCGGCCGCGGGGAACGTGAACGGCCAGAAAGGCATGATTGGCCGGGACGACGTTGGCCGGCCGGCCGTCGACGTAGGCCCGCCAGCCCCGCCAGCCGGCCTGGCTGACCACCACCCACCCGTCCCCTTCCATCGTGGCCACCCCGCCGGTGACGACTCCCGGCCCGTTGCCCACTTCGGCGGGCGCCCCTCCCGGTGCGGCCGCGTCGATCCAGGCCCGCTCGGCGAAGTCGGTCTCGGCGCGCATCTCGGGGAGGACCAGCTCGCGGGGCCTCCCGAGGCGGACGTGGCGCGGAACGAACGCGCGCGGCAGGGCGTGCGGGTTCTCGATCAGGCGGCCGTCGTCGTTCAGCAGCCAGCGGACGTTCATCATCGACAGCAACGGCGCGCCGAGGTCGTCGACCCGGTTGAACCAGATGGGGATCTTCTCCGCCCACAACGGATACGTCTCCGCGAGGGGACGAAACGTCATGGCCTCGTACCCGCGCACGTCGTCGACGCCGTAGACCGCGCTCGTGTTGGGCAGAAAGGCCATCCCCTTTGCCACCATGCGGTCGCCGCTGCGCCGGACCGGATCGAGCACGGCCAGGTGCGGAAAGGCCTCGGAGCGGTCGAGCGCGGGATACCAGCGGCCGTCTTCCATGACACGTTGCGCGAGGAGAAGGGCCAGGAGTGCGATGAGACGGAGGTCGGCGAGCGGGAGGCGAGCGCTTTCGAAGGATGCGGGTTGCGGCGCCGTTCCGCCGGCCTCCTTCCCCGCAAGCCGCTGGCCGCTTCCCGCTCGCCGCCTGCCAATCACAACCACCGCCAATGCCAGTGGCAGCAACTCTCCGAGGAGCGAGTAGGCGCGGAAGGTCGTCACGTGACCGTCGGTGAGGTGGGCGGAGCGAATGGCGACACTGCCGGCGCCGAGCAGGACCAGGACGGTCAGGGTCGTCCGCCAGCCGAGCGACTCCAGGCCGCGCGCGGCGAGCATGGCCGCAAAGAACGAAGCGCCGAAGAGGAGGCGCTCATTGAGCGTGACGTCGAAGAGCGGCAGGGCGTGCAGCAGGGACGAGACGGGAGGCGCCATCAGTGCCGCTGCGGCGCAGACGAAGAAGAGGGCGAGCAGCATCCAGCTCTCCGCGTACGCCGGACGGCGGCGGCCCCCGAGGCCGGCGAGCATGGCGGCGAGGACGAGACTGCCGATGCCGATGAACGCTGGAGTGCGCATCGGGGCCAGCCACTTCTGCTGGTGTAGCCAGGGGAAGAGCGACGTCAGCACGCCGGCGGCGATCTCGTTGGCAGGGGCGGCGCGCTTCGACTTGGCGAAGACGTTCTGGCGGAACTGGTGCTCGACGGTCTGGCCGGCGGCGTCGAGGACCGGGAGGACGTAGATCGCGGTCAGCCCGAGGGCCAGCGCGCCCGCGAGCAGCGCCGGCAGGAGTGGCTTCAGCGAACTCGCGACCGGCGGCAGCGAACCTGCCGTTGCGTCGCGCCGCGAAGTGATGACGCTGCGTAGCAGCTCGAACGCTCCCCAGAGCACCCCGAGAGCGATGACGTGGAGGGCCGACTCGGGGTGGCCGGCGAGGATCTCGAGGGTGAGCGCCGCCGTCAGCAATGCAATCTCGCGCCGGCGCACGACACGGCGGGCACCGAGCAGGACCAGCGGCAGGAGCGCCCACGAAAAGCCGAGCGGCCAGAGGATGGCGAAGGCCAGGGGACCGTTGAAGGCGAACGCCGCCGCGCCGAAGAGCGCCGCCACCTCGCCGCAACCGAGGTCGCGGGCGAAGAGAAACGCCCCGAGCGCGGCCAGGAAGAAGGCCATGGCGCCGGTGAAGTTGAAACTGACGGCCGGCTCCATCAGGAGCGCGATCCAGGTAAAGGGCGACCAGGCTGCCGGCTGCGCCGCCGCGGCCAGGACGTCCCCGCACAGCGTGTGCTGGTTGATCAGCGGCCACTCCCCGCGCGCGATCGACTCCCGAAGGGCGGCGCGCCACGGCACCATCTGCGTGGCCACGTCGAGCATCTCCGCGTCGTACGGCGTCCGCGGAGGAAACGGCGCGCTGAGGTACTGGATGTCCACCGGCGCCATGACCCGCCCGGACAGCAGCGCTCTGCCCGTGAACGTCAGCGGAAGGAGGAGCAGCGCGACCATCGCCGCCCGGGTGACCGGCATGACGAGACGGTGCGCGAGCGCGAGGAGCGCGAGCGCGGCGGCGAAGTACGCGACTGCAGGTAGCATCTTCGTTGTTCGCTGGTCGTTGTTCGTTGTTCGTGGGAAGGTGGTTCGACATTGTCCACCAGCATCACGAACGACGAACAACGAACAACGACCAGCCATCTCCACGAACAACGACCAGCCATCTCCACGAACAACGACCAACGAACAACGAGCCCCCATGCGTGTCGCGCAGATCATTCTCTCCGGCGCCTCGGAGTACGAGCGGAAATCGCAGCGGATCGACGCGGCGCTGCCGGGCGTGGAGCGCGCCGAGGACGCGGGCGGCTTCGATCTCGCGCATGTCTACGGCCCCGCCCCGCTCCCGCGCCTTCGGATCGGCGCACCGTACGTCGCCAATGCCCCGATGCCGCGGCGCTGGTGGCAGCGACGCCTCCCGCAACCGCGCGCCGTCGTCACGCCCTTCGATTTGCCAGAGGCCGTCGAAGAGGCATTCTTTGCAGCGCCGGCGCAGCCCACTCATGCCTCGTCACTCATGCCTCATGCCACCTCCTCAGGACTCAGGACTCAGGACTCAGGACTCAGCTTGCAGCACTCGGCACTCGGTACTCAGCACTCGGCACTAGCCACGCAGCACCCGGCACTCAGCACTCAGCACTCGGTAGGCGTCTTCCTGCGCGCATCCGTAAGAAACATCATCGAACAGACCATGCACCGGCTGGAGCGCACACGCGACGACATCGTGTGGCGCGCCTTCGAAGCGCCGCCTGGACCGGGTGAGATGGCAAGCGTCGCGGTCTGGGTCGACCCGGCGATCGAAACGGACGACTACGACGGCTGCACCGCCGAGGCGCTCGTCGCGGGGCGAGTGGTCGTGGCGTCGCGGACGCCGGTCAATCTACTGCGAACGGAGAAAGGACGTACGGCTCTGCTCGTTCCTCCTCGCGATTCGAACGAGCTCACTCATGCGATACTAGCCGCCCTGTTCAAACCGGAGTCCGGCCAGCAGAGAGCCGCCGCCGCTCGACAGACGATTTCGAAGTTCCGGCCGCGCCAGCGTCATCGCGCGCTGACCGCGCTGTACGAGACGTTGCTCCATCGACCCTTATGACCAATCTCACGGACGGTCTTTCCGCCCTTCCCAACCCGCAGCGGCGCGCCCTCGACATCGTCAAACGAGTGGCGGAGGAGAAAGGGTGCCGCCCGTACCTCGTCGGCGGTCCGGTCCGCGACCTCCTCCTCGGCCGTCAGGCCATCGACATCGATCTGACGCTGGAAGACGGCGCCTCCACCCTGGCCCGATCCCTGGCCAAGGTGATCAACGGGCGCGTGCGCTCCTTCCCGCAGTTCCTCACCTACAAAGTCTCCGCGGACGATCTGCCGGAGATCGACATCGCCACGGCGCGCAAGGAGAAGTACCGCGGGCCGGGAGCGCTGCCGACCGTGACCTCCGGGAAGCTGAAGGACGATCTGCTGCGGCGCGACTTTTCGATCAACGCCCTGGCCCTCGACCTCACCAACGGAACGCTGCACGATCCGACCGGCGGCGAGCGCGACCTTCGCGACCGGGTCATCCGCGTCCTTCACGATGCGAGCTTCGCCGACGACCCGACGCGGATCTTCCGCGCCCTCCGCCTGGCCACGCGCCTCGGCTTCACCTTCGACCCTCACACGGATGCGCTCCTGCGCACGGCCATCGCCGCCGGCGCGCTGGGGAACATCTCCCGCGAGCGCATCTGGCGCGAGCTCTTTCTCGCCTTCGACGAGGAGGTGGCGCCGCGCGTGGTGAATCTGCTCCACGGTCTCAGCGCCCTGGACATCCTGTTCGGCGAACGGCCGGCCGACGCGTCGCTGCGGGAACGGCTGGAGACCGTGCAGCGCCAGTCGGAGAGCGATCCGCAGCTCGATCGCGAGGTCATGTTCACGGCCGCCCTCCTGTACGGAAACGCGTCACCTCTCGATCTGGAAGGCTCCGGCTTCTCGCAGAAGCGCACCCGCAACGTCGTGCAGATCGCGAACGAGCTGGGGCGGTTCCAGGAGGGACTGGCCGAGGCGAGCGACGACCGCCAGCGCTTCCAGATCCTGAGGAATGCCAGCGCCGAGGCGCGGAGCGTGCTGGCCGCCACCGTGCCCGACGAGCAGGCCACCATCGCCCGCTTCGGCGAGTACGAGAAGTTCCAGATCCCCCTGCGCGGGAACGACCTCGAAGTCCCCCCGGGCCCGCATGTCGCCCAGGCGCTCGAACGGACGCGCGAAGCCGTCTTCAACGGCGAGATCGACGTCGCCGACGCCCGCACCTTCGCCCGGCGCGTGGCCAAAGAGATGCTGGAGACGACGGAGCCGGCGGGGCCGGCCGAGCCGACGGAAGGGGCGTAATCCGCCCCAAGCTGACCGAGTGGCACCAGGCACACGACTCTCGCGGGCCCGCGCATGGCGACTGTGACGGCCATCAGCATCGCCTCACGACAAAGATGAAGGATGAAGGTGTCGGGCCGTGCTCCGGCGCGAAGCTTCACTTCATCTTCGTAATCCTCGTGTAAAGCATTGTTGATAAGGTAATTACGCTTACCGACCATAACCTCGCGCCTGAGTGGCACGCCGATTCCCCCCGAGTGTCCACGCGATCCCCCGAGTGTCCAGCCGATTCGCCCGGGTGTCCATGCGATTCCCCCGGGTGTCACGCCGAGTCCCCCGGGTGTCCAGGCGAATCCCCGCTAAGTTGGTTAGCAGGGACGCCTGCGATACACATGGCGGCACGAGGCCCATCGGAGTATCTTCAAGTCGTGAACCTATCGCAGGAGCGGCGGGAGGAGCGGCAGGCCGCATCAACGGCCGTGCCACCCGTCGTCTCCATCCTCCGTCCTGCGGTCCTGTTCCTCGCCCTGTCGTTCACGTCCGCGGCATTCGCCCAAAGCCTCAACACTCCGCCCGTGCAGGAGCCGCCGCATGACATCCGCGGCGTGGATCCAGTTTCGGCGGATGCGGCCATGGCCACGCCTCTCCCGGTCAAGGAGCAGCGGCGGTTGCGCAAGTACGACCTGCCGGAGCTGACCGGCAGCCGCCAGGCCATCGGCTCGCAGCTCATCGATGGTCACCTGCCGAAGCCGATGGTCGACTACTTCGAATGGTCGGGAGAGCTGCGCGAGCGGATCTCGATCTTCGAAGGCGGCCTGGTCGTCGTCAATCTGACCTCACCCTCGGTGGCCACGATCCAGAAGCGGGTGATCGTGCCGAAGGACGCTCTGAAGAAGTATCTCGACGCGGCCTCGGCGGCGGCGATCCGCGCGGTGGGGCCGGAGCGGTTGCGTGCCCCGGTGGCCTCCCGGCGGGCCACGATCCGCGTCTATGTCCCCGGCTCCCCGGAGTTCGTGGAACGGATGTTCGATCCCGTCACGGCCCTGCCCAAGGCGCTCAACGACGCCGTCATCCCCCTGCAGGACCTCATGCGGGCACTGTGTGAGGACCGCATGGTGACGAACTCCGTGGCCAACTACGCACCGCAGCCCGGAGATGAACTGGTCGGCGACGACCGGAACGTCTACCGGGTGGTCCGGGTGGTCAGCGACCAGGGGATCGTCGAGTTGAAATGCCTGACGAACCCGACCACGCTCTACGTGAAGCAGGCCGACCTGGCGAACTACTTCATCGGCAAGCCGGCGGTGGCGAAGTAGGCATGCCGTCGCTGCGCATCACCGGCGGCACACTGCGCGGCCGCCGCGTTCCCGTCCCCGCCGGGGACGTGAGGCCGACGTCCGAGCGGGCCCGGCAGGCGTACTTCAACATCGTGGACGACCGCCTCGCCGGCGCGCGTTTCCTCGATCTCTTCGCCGGCAGCGGCATCTTCTCGCTCGAGGCCATGTCACGCGGCGCGGGCGAGGCCCTGGCCGTGGAGCAGAGCAGGAAACAGTGCGCGGCCATCGAAGCCACGGCGCAGTCTCTCGGAGTGTCCGTGTCCACGGTCAGCGGCGACGTGCTGGAGGCACTCCCGCGGACCGGAGGGGCGCCCTTCGATCTGGTCTTCGCCGACCCGCCGTACGACTACGGCCGCTACGACGACCTCCTGGGCGCGCTGGCGAAAGCGCCGCTGGCGGACGACGCCCTCGTCGCCGTCGAGCACCGCCGCCGCACGGAGCCCTTCCACGACCAGCAGCTTCGCGAGCTCCGCCGGGCCGAATACGGCGAGGTGTGGATCACGTTCTTCCAGCGATGAAAGAGATCACCCCTAAAGAGATCACCCCTGAAGAGCTGCAGGTCCTGCTGGCCGGCGACGACCCGCCCGTAGTGCTCGACGTCCGTGAGTCGTGGGAACGCCAGATCTGCGCCATCGCCGGCTCCCTGCACGTCCCGCTGCCGTCGCTCCCGCAGCGCTTCACCGAGCTGCCCGCCGATCGCGTCATCGCCGTCGTCTGCCACCACGGCATGCGCTCCGCCATGGCCGCGGACTTTCTCCTCCTGGAAGGGATCGAGGCGGTGAACGTGGCCGGGGGAATGGATCGATGGGCACGCGAGATTGATGGCGCGATGGCCCGGTACTGAGGACGGCATGAGGCATGAGTAACGGGGCATGAGCGGCGTCGGGTAGTGCCTCGGGCCTATCACCTCGAGACTGATGGTGAGCAGGCTCGATTTCTTCACATTCCTCCGAGGAAAAGGACATTCATGGAACTGAGACTGGACGACGAAGGCACCCACACACTCTTCGGCAATCGTGACGAGAACCTGCGCATGCTGGAGGACGAGTTCGGCGTGAAGATCTCGTCGCGCGGCGCGGAGATCTACGTCACCGGCATGCCGGAGAGCGTGGCCCCCGTCGAGAAGCTGCTCGGCGAGATGCAGCAGCTCATCGAGCAGGGCTATCCGCTGAAGAAGTCGGACCTGCTGACCGGCGTGCGCGTCCTGCGGGACCGGCCGGAGATGAGCCTCATCGACTTCTTCACCGATGACGTCATCCAACCGGCGCTGCGCCGCGTGGTGACGCCCCGCAACGTGGCCCAGAAGTTCTACCTGCAGGCCATGCAGGAGTCGGACATCATCTTCGCCATCGCCCCGGCGGGCACGGGCAGAGCGTTTCTGGCCGTTGCCGCGGCCGCCGCGGCGCTGGCCGCCAAAGCGATCAAGCGCATCGTGCTCTGCCGTCCTGCCGTGGAGGCGGGCGAGCGCCTGGGCTTCCTCCCCGGCGACATCGCGGAGAAGGTCAATCCCTACCTCCGCCCGCTCTACGACTCGCTCTACGACATCCTCGGATACGAGAAGACGGACAAGATGATGGAGAAGTCGATCATCGAGATCGCGCCGCTGGCCTTCATGCGCGGCCGCACGCTGAACGACGCCTTCATCATCCTCGACGAGGCGCAGAACACCACTCCCGAGCAGATGAAGATGTTCCTGACCCGCCTCGGCTTCGGCTCGAAGGCCGTCATCACCGGCGACGTCACGCAGGTCGATCTGCCCGAGGGGAAGAAGTCGGGCCTGCGCGAAGCACGCAACATCCTGCACAAGGTCGAAGGCATCCGCTTCTTCGACTTCAGCGACCGGGACGTCGTGCGCCATCCGCTGGTGGCCAAGGTCGTCGTGGCCTACGACCGCGCGGAGAAGGCCGCCAAGCAGGAGAAGTCTTGAACGTCGAGGCCAGCGGCGCGGCCATCCCGCGCCTCAGTCGCCGGGAGATGGCTGCGTTCACGCGCGACGTCCTGCTGGCCCTGAAGAAGTCCGCCCAGATCAGCGACGTCTCCATCGCCTTCGTCGACGACGCCGCGATGCAGCAGCTCAACAAGCGCTACCGCCACAAGAACCGGACCACGGACGTCCTCACCTTTCCGGCGGACGCCAGCTACGCCGATCCGCGCGCGAAGAAACGCCCCCTCGGCGACATCGTCATCTCGGTCGATCAGGCACGCCGCCAGGCGGCGGATGAGAAGCACTCGCTGGCCACCGAGGTGCGCTACCTCATCCTGCACGGCATCCTGCACGCCCTCGGCTATGACCACGAGACGGACCAAGGCGAGATGAACGCCCTGGAGCTGAAGGTGCGGGAGAGGGTGGGGCTGGGCTGACACAAATCCTGAGCGAGGGTGGAGGCGCGGGTGGGAGCGAAGGATCAAAGCGAGGCGAACCGGGATGTGGCAATTGCAGACCTCCAGGTATGCATCGCTTTGATCCTTCGCTCCCGCCCATCCACCGCCCGCGCTCAGGATAAACTTGGGCCCCGCTCAGCATGAGCCGCCGCTACCGCCACCTGCGAATCGTCGTCCCGAGGAACACCGTGTGGACGTCCAGCCCCGGATTGCGTCCGGTGAAGCCGCCGTTCGAGATGTGCTCGAAACGATAGCCGGCCAGAATGGGCCAACGCTGGTTGGCGAAGAGGATCACCCCCAGGCCGAGCTGGGAGTTGAAATTAAGGCGCGAGGTGGCCGCGGGCACACGGCGGTTCGCCCACATCGGGCCGGTACCGAGGTCCACGAACGGCTGCACGTCGCTCTTCGCCCACCAGTGATGCCGGGCGAACACGAACAGCGACTCGCCGCGCACCGCGTCGTCGGGATCGCCGTACTTGTGCCCGAACCAGCTCCGCGGCTGATGGATCTGGTGGTAGCTGAGGGATGCCCCCGCCTCCGTGTCGTGCAGGCGCGCCCAGCGATGCAGAAGCGGCGCGTCCAAGGTCATCTCGAACGTCAGCGACCGGAAGTTGGAGCTGCCGTGGAAGTTGCTCGGATTGCGGCCGGCGCTGAAGTAGAGGTTGAGCGCCTCGGGCGTGGCCGCCGCCGCGGGCAGCGCTGTGAGCAGTGCGAGGAGGAGGAACACACGGATTTTCATGGGATGACGTGGATGATAGCCGCTACTCCAGACGGATGATTCCATCCTTCCACAAACGATAGAAGATCAGCATGGCGTCAGGCTCGCGGATGGGAGAGATCTTGATCAGCGAGCCGATGTTCCACTGCCCGTTGATGCGGGAGAGCATGAAGCCCTCGTTCGGGGTGAAGTTCATCGACGTGATCTCCTCCAGGGCCTTGGCCACGCGGGGCACCTTGGCGTCGATGATGCCCTGGGCGCGGAGGTCGGAGAGGATGGCCGCCTCGGCGCCGCGGACGGCGCTGCGCACCTTGGGGTGGTTGGGATCGAGGTTCTCCGCCGCCTTCAGGAAGCGTTGCGTCTTCTCGTACTCGCGGCTGCGCAGGGCCGACTGGGCGCGGTTGAGCAGGGAGGTGATCTCGTCGTCCTCGTTCTCGATGACGGCCGCGATCTCGCTGGTGATTCGCTGTCCCGCGGGGGCGGGCGTGGCGGCCGGCCGCTGCGAGTCGGGGTCGATCAGGCGGACGAA
>CAZYTO010000047.1:0-16932 GCA_964650405.1 uncultured Thermoanaerobaculia bacterium
TTCTGAGTACGTTGGACTCGGGCCGTACCGACTCGACAGGTGGGAACGAGGGGCGGGGAGGCGACCAGGCGTACCAGGCCAACAGGCGGAGGATGCCGAAGACGCCTGCCAGGCGGGTGAGGAAGCCGATGCGGGCCAGGCGGAGGCGGGCCCGTCCGAACGACGCCATCGTGGCGTAGAGCTGCGCCGCGGTGAAGACGGCCCAGGTTCCGATGAACCAGCCGCGCCAGAAGAAGAGGGCGATGAACGAGGTGAGGAAGATCTGCGGCTGGGAGCGGACGATCTTGTAGAGGAGGATGTCGCGCCGGCGCAGCGGCGCCGGGAAGGGAAACGCGATCTCGGCTGCGGTGAACTCGATGCCGCCTTCGTCGCCCGGGAAGGCCCACACCAGGATGGCCAGCCCGAGGATCGCGGCGGCAGCGATGTCGAGGAAGGCGCTGTTCGGGCCAAGCTGGGCGAACTTCACGCCGGCTTTGGCGCGGCCCTGTCCCGCCCGGCGAAAGACAACAAAGTAGAAATACGCCGCGCCAGCGATGGCCCCAATGAGGTAGCGCGGGTTGCGCAGCCGCTTCAGCCAGGCCACGATCCGGTTGATGAACGACTGCCAGGTGATGAGGGCGAAAGTGCCGATCATTCGTTGATTCGCTTATCCGCTGAGTCGCTTATTCGCTGGTCGCTGGTGAGTCCTAACCACGAACCACATTCATCTCGGATTCGCGGTTTCGCTGCCCGCCGCCGCGTGTGTCGTCGTATCGGCCGACGTGATCTGGAGGAAGGCCTCTTCGAGCGAGACGTTTGCCTTCCCCTGAGCGATCTGCCACTTCAGGTCGTCGATGGTGCCGTAGGCGATGCGTGCCCCGTTCTGGATGATGGCCACCGTGTCGCAGAGCTCTTCGACGAGGTGCAGCAGGTGCGAGCTGAGGATGACCGCCGCGCCGTCCCCGGAGCGCCGGACGATCGATTCCTTCATCCGCCGGATGCCGAGGGGATCAAGTCCCGTGAGGGGCTCGTCGAAGATCAGCACCTCAGGATTGTGAATGAAGCCGCAGGCGATCATGAGCTTCTGTTTCATGCCTCGCGACAGCTCGCCGGGCAGGGCCTTGCGCTTGTCCGCCAGCTCGAACTCCTCGAGCAGCGGGGCGATGCGCGTGTCGACGTCGGCCACCTGGTAGAGCCGGGCCACGAAGCGGATGTGCTCCTCGACGGTGAGATAGTCGAAGAGCCGCGGCTCGTCCGGCATGAAAGCCAGCCGCTTCTTGGCCTCCACGGGATCGGTGCGCAGGTCGAAGCCGCAGATGCGGATGAAGCCGTCCGACGGCGGATGGATGCCGGCCAGAGCCCGCAGGGTGGTGGTCTTCCCCGCTCCGTTCGGGCCCACCAGCCCGAGCACCTCGCCGCGTTTGACCGAGAGCGAGAGCGCATTCACCGCCACGAACGTGCCGTAGGTCTTCGTCAGGCCGTGTACTTGGAGCGCGAGATCCATGCGTGCGTGATGATACGGGTTCGGGGTTGCTGAGTTGCTGGGTTTCTCGGTTGCGAGGTTGCGAGGTTGCGGGGTTGCTGCTGCAACCTGGCAGGCTGAGCCCCGCAACCCCGCAACCCCGCAACCCAGCAACCGAGCTACCCGTACCGGCACGGCTCGTGAAGCGAAGGGCAGTGATGCGTACTGTGCCGTGGAGGTTCATCACCATCGTCACGGCGACGACGGCGATCCTGCTATCGCTGCTCCTGTTGCCGGCGTGTTGTTGCCTGCAGCGCCTGCCGCCACAGCCGGATCAGGCGCCGGTGATCCGCATCCCTCCGATCGGCACGGAGCCGATCCCGACGCCCACCGAGGCGGCGGCGAAGGCGCCGACGCAGACGCAGATGCACGACGTCTGGTTCTTCGTCGACGAGGACACCTACCTCGACATCCGCGATCTGCGGGGAGAGATGGTGTCGAAGGAGCCGGGCACGCCGCTCAACTTCGACAACAAGACCTCGTTCATCCTCCACGTCGACACGGGCACGATCGGGATGCGCGGTACGAGTCTCGATCACCTGATGAACCGGTACGTCTTCGGCTACCCCAACCCGCCGCTGCGCCGCCTGCACGTGACGACTCGGGGAACGCAGCTCGTGCAGCAGGGGATCATCCATAAGATCGTCGACATCCCGTTCACCATGGTCGCGGACGTGTCGGTGTCGAAGGGAATGCTCCGCCTCCACCCGGCCAAGCTCGACATCTTCGGTATCAGCGGCCTCGGCCTCCTGAGGGCGTTGGGAATGACGATGGAGAAGATGCTCAAGCTACCGCACGAGCGCGGCGTCTCTGCGGAAGTCAACGACCTGTTGCTCGATCCGCAGAAGATGCTCCCGCCGCCGCAGACGACGCTGACTCTGGTCGCGGCCCGCGTGGAAGGCGATGAACTGGTCCAGATCTTCGACGCAGGCCGCCGCCTCGCGACGCTGCATGTGCCGCATCCGGAAGTGAAGAACTGGATGTACTACCGCGGCGGCACGCTGCGCATGGGCAAGCTGCTCATGGTCGACGCGAACATGCAGGTGGCCGATACCGATCCGTCCGATCCGTTCTCGTTCTACATCGACCGCTACAACGACCAGCTCGTAGCCGGCTTCTCCCGCAATCAGCCGGACTACGGCCTGCTGGTGTTCATGCGCGACTTCGACGGCGTCGGGACGCCGCTGAAGCCGGGAGAGAAGCGGGCGGGGGAGTGAGGGGAGGTCGAGCGTGGGGCGGTGAGCGCGATGAGCCGCCCGGCTGGCTTTGCACCTAAAGCCGGCTTGAGCCTGATCACAAAGGCTGGAAGGCTGGAAGGCTGAAAGGCTGAAAGGGCCAGAGGCAGCGCGGGGTTTCCTTCCAGCCTTCCAGCCTTCCAGCCTTTCAGCCTTGCTCGAGACCGATACTTCTGACTTAAGTGCAAAGACCCGCCGGCTCTTCCTGCTCGCCGCTCGCCGCAAACCGCTCGCCCGAAACCAAAAGAGCGGCCCTTCGGCCGCTCTTCGAGGAACGCGTGGAGTCCGGCGGTCAGACGGGGACGACGTTCGCTGCCTGGAGGCCTTTCGGTCCCTGGATCAGGTCGAACTCGACGCTGGCGCCCTCGGAGAGAGAGCGGAAGCCCTTGGCCTGGATGGCGGAGAAGTGCACGAACACATCCTCGCCCGAGGCCGTGGTGATGAAGCCGAAACCCTTCGCATCGTTGAACCACTTGACAGTACCGGTGCTGCGCATCTTGGGGAGATCTCCTTGAAAAGTAGTGCTATGCGGTGCTTCTTCGAGTTGCCGAATTCAACCTGTTCCCTGTCAACAGAATTTCCGGCCGCGCGCTGGCGGCGCCGTACGGCTGAGCGTGTCGAGGGCGGAAGTGCCGAGTGCCGGGTGCCGAGTGCCGAGCGGGGCATGAGGCATGAGTAACAATGAGGCCTGCCCCCACGCCTCATGCCTTCAAGGCTCAGCGCCCGGTACTCAGGACTGACGATTCAATTGACGCGAAGCCGCGCGCTGTCCCGGACGCTGCTATCCTTCGCCGCGGAGCGGAACCACGTTGAAAAAAGACCTCGCCCTCGCCCTTGCCGCCGTTGCCGTCATCGCCGGCATCACCTACGGCCTCAACTCCATGCGCCCGAACCTTCCACCGACGCCGTCGAAGCCGTATTCACTCGGCCTGACCCCCAACAAGAAAGGGCCGGAGAACGTCGTCATGCGCGTCAACGGCGTGGCGGTCACCGAGGCGGAGTTCACCAACGCGTTCCAACTGCTGCCGGAGGAACTGCAGCGGCAGTTCTCCAGCCCGGCCGGGAAGCATGCCTTCGCCGAGCAGTACATCCGCTACAAGCTGCTGGAGCAGGAGGGGGAGCGGACGGGCGTCGAAAACGATCCGCGGGTGCAGGCGGTGCTGGAGGCGCAGCGGACCGGCGTTCTGGCCAATGCCGCTATGGCCAGCCTCGTCAAGATGCCCAACGAGCAGGTCCTTCGCCAGTACTACAACGAGCACAAAGGGGAGTTCGTGACGGTCGAGCTCAGTCACATCGTCTTCGCCTGCCAGGGGGGCCAGTTGCGGCCGCGCAACGGCGGCGCTCCTCCCACCCAGCAGCAGGCGGTGCAGAAGGCGGTCGACCTCTACCGGCAGCTCCGCGGCGGCGCCGACTTTGCCACCCTGGCCGCCGCCGTTTCGGACGATCCCACGACGGCGCCGAACGGCGGCAGGCTCGGGCCGGTGTCCAAGGGGATGCTGCCGGCCGAGATCGAGTCGCAGGTCTTCCGCGTTCCGCCGGGCCAGTTCAGCGGTCCCATCCCTTCGCGCCTGGGGATCCACGTCTTCAAGCTCGGCCAGCCGGTCGTGCAGCCTTACGAAGCGGTGCGGAACTTCGTGACGAACCGCGTTCGCCAGCAGAACACCCTCGACCGCGTGGAGAACCTGCGCAAGTCGGCCAAGGTCGACTTCGATCCGAAGTTCTTCCCCGATGCCGGGACGTGGGGAAAGACACCCGGCGCGCCGCCTTCCTAGACGTCTGTTACACTCCCATTCACCGCATGTCCACGAACGGTCGCCGGGTACTGGTCGTCGAAGACAACGACATGAACATGCAGCTCGTCGAGTACCTCCTCGAAGAGGGTGGGATCGACATCGTCAAAGCGACGAGCGGCGAGGAAGCGTTGTCCATCACCCGGAGTGCCGCTCCCTTCGACCTCATTCTCATGGACATCCACCTTCCGGGCATGGACGGCCTCTCCGTCGTCCGGGCCATGAAAGGCGACACCCGCACGGCGCGCGTGCCCATCCTGGCGCTCACCGCCCACGCCATGCGCGGCGACAAGGACCGATTCCTCGACGCCGGCTGTGACGGCTACATCTCCAAGCCGATCGACGTGAAGACGTTCCTCTCCTCGATCGAGCAGTACCTCGACCGGTGACGCTCACCGCCCGGGTCAAGCGCCTGATCCCGGCGGCGGTGAAGCGATGGTTCCGCGGTGCGGCCCTCCTGATCGAGGACCTCCTGCATCCCCCTCCCCGCGGCTATCCGCCTCTGCACCTGCAGTACGACGGCCCGCGCGGGTATGGCGTGTTTCGGCAGAACGGCGATGAGGCGTTCGCGTTCTATCGCAACGAGGCCGGGTTGACGCCGGAGCTGGCCATCCTCGACATCGGCAGTGGCATCGGCCGCAAGACCCTGCCTCTGCTCGGCTATCTGGCCGGGCGCGGCCGGTACACCGGGGTCGACGTCGATCCGCGCGGCGTTCGCTGGTGTAAGCGCCATATCTCCAGGCGCGACGGGCGCTTCGCTTTCTTCCGCCTCGACGTCTACAACAAGCACTACAACCCGCGGGGCGCGCTCCATCCGGAAGACGTCGTGCTCCCGTTTCCCGCCGGCGAGTTCGATCTGGTGGCGGTCTGGTCGGTTTTCACGCACATCTATCCGAGCGCCATCGAACACTATCTGGCCGAAGCGGCTCGGGTGTTGAAGCCGGGCAGCCGGCTCTGTGCGTCGTACTTCCTGACCACGGATGCCGAGGCGATGCGCACCGGCACGACCGCAGTGGGGAAGCTCTTCGAGCTGCCGGAGAGCGGATGCTGGACGAACAATCCGGACCTCCCCGAGCACTTCATCGCCGTGGACGAAGCGTGGCTTCGCGGCATCTACACGAAGTACGGGTTGACGATCGAGGAACCGGTCCGGAAGGGATCGTGGTCGGGACACCCCATTCCGGCCATCTACGACAACCTGAACTTCCAGGACATCGTGATCGCCCGCCGGAGCGGCTGAGGCCGAGCGGGAGGAGGCGAGCGGCGAGCGGGGCGCTTTGAAGGTGAGGTGGCTCATCCGGGCCAGCGTGTTAGACGACGCGTGGGGAGACGCCTCACGCGGAGAACGCGGGGGACGCGGAGAAGAGCCGAGCCGGTTTCGGCAGGACCAAGAGCGCGCGATCGGCGAACAGCGAACCGCGAATAAGGCGAATAAGGCGAATAAGCGAATAAGGCGAATAAGCGAATAGGCGAATAAGCGAATAGGCGAATAAGCGAATCCGATAGACTCCGCCCCATGATGAACATTCTCGTCCTCGGCGCGGGCCGCATGGGTCTCGGCGCCGTTCACGATCTCGTCCGCCAGCCGGACGTCACCACGGTCACCGTCGCCGATGCCGTGGCCGGGAAAGCGCGGCACGTCGCGTCGGTTATCGGCTCGCCCAAGGTGAATCCCGTCCAGATCGACGTCAGCGATCACACCGCGGTGGTCGCGCTCATGAAGCAGCATGCGTCGGCCATCAGTTGTGTGAACTACTGGCTGAACGAGAAGCTGGCCCGCGCTGCCATCGAGGCCGGCTGCCACTTCTGCGACCTCGGAGGGAACAACACGGTCGTCGACGCCGAGCTGGCCCTCGACGAGGAGGCCCGGGCCCGCGGGATCAACGTCATTCCCGACTGCGGGCTCGCGCCGGGCATGGTGGCCGTGCTCGTAGCCCACGGCGCCCAGCGCTTTCGGCAGCTCGAGGAGATCCACATCCGCGTGGGCGGCCTGCCGCAACAGCCCCGGCCGCCGCTCGACTATCAGCTCGTGTTCTCCGTGGAAGGGCTCATCAACGAATACATCGAGCCGGCCCGGGTCATTCGCGGGGGCACCATCGTCGAAGTCGAGTCGATGACGGAGATCGAAGCGCTCGACTTTCCCGCACCGTTCGGGACGATGGAAGCCTTCCAGACCTCGGGAGGGACGTCGACGCTCCCGGACACGTTCCGCGGCAAGGTGCAGGAGCTGGACTACAAGACCATCCGCTACAGCGGCCACTGCGCGAAGTTCAAGACGATGATCGACCTCGGTCTCTGCTCGAGTGAGCCCATCGACGTGGACGGCGCGCAGGTCAAGCCGCGGCGGGTTCTGGGCGACCTCCTCGTGCGCAACCTGCCGGCCGACGAGCCGGACGTCGTGCTCGTGCGCGTGGAGTTCGCCGGCGGTGGGAAACGCCTCCGCTACGACATCATCGACTACGCCGACGCGGCGGCCGGCCTGAGCGCCATGATGCGTACCACCGCCTTCCCGGCGTCCATCGTGGCCCTGATGATGGCCCGCAACGAGACGCTGGCCAAGGGCGCGCTGCCGCAGGAGCGCTGCATCGAGCCGACGCTGTTCCTGAACGAACTGGCCGCGCGGCATATCGACGTGCACCAGACGTGGATGTGACGAAGAGAGTGCCGAGTGCCGAGTGCTGAGTGCCGAGGGGGCATGAGGCCTGAGTGGTACTCCGCACTCCGCACTCGGCACTCGGCACTCGGCACTCTTATACTTCGCGTATGCACCTCATCATCCGCTGGGTCGTCAACACGCTGGCGCTCTTCATCGTCGTGACGCTGCTGAAGCCGCACCGGCAGGCCCACACGGTCGTGTCGCTGGCCATCGCGGCGGCCGTGCTCGGGCTGCTCAACGCCGTCATCCGGCCGATCCTGGTGGTGCTGACCCTGCCCCTGACCATCGTCACGCTCGGTCTCTTCCTCATCATCCTCAACGCCCTGATGCTGGAAGCGACGGCCTGGCTGGTGCCCGGGTTCCGCATCCAGTCGTTCGGCTGGGCCATCGCCGCGGCCATCATCCTGGGCCTCATCTCCCTGGTCACCAACAAGATCGGTAGACGCGAGTAAGGGTGTTTGACTACACTTCGCACCGATTGATGCACATCCACTCGAGAGCCGAGGCGCGCCCCGGACGGACTTCGAGCGGGGCGCAGCGGTCCTCGCGGCGCAGCGCGGGATCCTTCATTGGGCTGGGGATAAACTTCGACGTATGAACATCATCAAGAACCGCGTGAACGACGTCACCGTCCTCGACATCCAGGGGGTCATCAAGCTCGGTGAGAGCGCGCGCGAGTTCTCCAGCTATCTCGAGAAGGTCCTCAACGACGAGACCGGCCCGGTGATGATCAACTTCGAGGCCATCAACTACATGGACTCCACCGGCCTGGGCGAGCTGATCGGCTACCTGCAGAAGTTCGAAGACCGCCAGCGCAAGATGGCCCTGGTCAAGCCCTCCCACCGCATCCTGGCCCTCCTGAAGATCACCAAGCTCGACACGGTGTTCAAGATCTTCGACTCGCGCGAGAGCGCCATGACCTACCTCACCGACGGCGCCGCGTAGCCGTTGTTCGTTCTCCGTTGTTCGTTGTTCGTTTCATCGATCGACGACCAACGACCACGAACAACGACCCACGACCCACGAACAACGAACAACGAATCGACATGAACAAGCCGCGAATCTTCCTCGGCTCGTCAGGGAAGCAGGGGAAACTGCTGCAGGCCCTGGCCCGCGGACTCGAGGATGTGGCGCACGTGGTGCCGTGGACGACTTCGTTCAATCCCGGGACGACGACGCTGGAGCGGCTGGTCGAGCTCGCGCACGAAGTTGATTTCGCGGCCTTTGTGTTCGCTCGTGACGACTGGACGGCCGCCTCGCCGGCCGTATCCGAGGCCACGGAATCCGGCCAGGCCTCTCCGCGGGACAACGTCGTTTTCGAAGCAGGTCTGTTCGGCGGAACACTCGGCATGCGCCGGACCTTCATCCTCCACGCCGCCGGCGCCAAGCTCCCCAGCGATCTCCTCGGTCTCACCTGCGTCCGATACGGGGAAGCGGCGACCGCAGCGGAGATGCGCGCCGTCAATCAGAAGCTTCGGAAGGCAATCGAGGACGAGATCGGTGTGGCCCGCATCGAAGGCCTGTGGTGGCAATTCTCGTTGACGGAGCGCAGCCTGCACGAGCCCTCGGCGGTGAGCCTGCTCCGGATCTCCCGAGACCGCGACGGAGCGCTGGAGTTGAGCGGCCGTTCCTGGCAGGAGGATGGCACACTCTCCGCGCGCTACTGGAGCGAGGCCACGAAGGAGCGGAAAGATCCGGCCGGCGTCTTCTACTACTTCAAAGGCGAACGGCCCCGGCATCCGAACGCGCCCCAGTTGGACGGGACGGGCGAGATCCGCATCGAGACTGCCGATCGCGCGGCCGGCTATTTCACGACGCACTCGGATGCGCAGCCGGACCTCCACGCGCGGACGTCGGGCGTCTACCTGCGCGCCGAGCAGGAGGACATGAACATTCTGGACGGACGCGACGATGGCAGGCGGGCCGAGCTGATCGCCGAGCGCCTGAGGCATTGGAAATCGATCATCGGCGCCTGAGATCGGCCCAGTAGACCTTGTGCTAGTATCCGCGCCGCCCGCCGCGCGGGCACTCACCTGAGCGTATGAGTCACTCCCTGCTTCCCGTTCTCATCATGCTGCTGATCGCGGTCGTGGTCGGCCTGGTGATGCTCGGCCTGGCCTGGTTCGTGGGCCGGCATCAGCGTAATCCGTCCAAGCTGGCCCCCTACGAGAGCGGTGTTCCGCTGCTCGACGAGAACCGCAAGCGCGTCAACGTCCGCTTCTACCAGATCGCGATGCTCTTCATCCTGTTCGACATCGAAGCGGCGTTCCTCTATCCCTGGGCCGTCATCTATCGCGACGGCCCCCACGGCAACGCCGGCATGTTCCTCTTCGGCGAGATGCTCGTCTTCATCGTCCTCCTCGCTGTCGGCTACGTCTACGTCTGGAAAAAGAAGGCATTCGACTGGAAATGAAAGACAAGTGCTGAGTGCCGAGTGCGGAGTGCCGAGGGGAACGACCCGGCCCTGACCTTCGCCCTCGGCACTCGGCGCTTTGCACTCGGCACTTTGCACTCGGCACTCTTGACTATGGCTGACCTCCACCCCGACAGTCCCTACGAGAAAGACCGCTTCGCCGATCCGGCGAAGAAGGTCGAGTTCCCTCCCGAGGCGCGGAAGACGTTCGACTGGATCCTGACCCGCTATCCGACGAAGGAGGCGGCCCTGCTGCCGACCCTCCACCTGGCCCAGGAAGTGTGGGGCTGGATCTCGCCGGAGGCCGTTCACTACATCAGCGAGCTCCTCGACCTCTCGCCCGCCCAGGTCTTCGGTGTCGTGTCGTTCTACAACATGTACAACCAGAAGCCGGTGGGGAAGTACCACCTGCAGGTCTGCACGAACCTCTCCTGCATGGTCAGCCGGGCCTACGACATCTATGAGCATCTCTGCGACCGGCTGAAGGTCCACCCGGGCCAGCCCACCGCCGACGGCACGTATACGGTCACCGAGGTGGAGTGCCTCGGCTCGTGCGGCACCGCGCCGGTGGTGCAGGTGAACAACGACTACCACGAGAACATGAGCGTGGAGAAGATGAATCAGCTTCTCGCGGAGCTGAAGTGAATCCCGGATAACGTTGCGAGGTTGCGGGGTTTTCCACAGCAACCTCGTAACCCCGCAACCCCAAGCTTCCGATAACGAACGCATACGATGGACCCAATCAAAATCCTCCTGGCGAACGTCGACAAGCCCAACTCCACGTCGATCGCCGTCTACCTCGACGGCGGCGGCTACAAGGCTGCGGAAAAGGCGCTGGCCATGAAGCCGGAAGAGGTCGTCCAGCTCGTGAAGGACTCCGAGCTGCGCGGCCGCGGCGGCGCGGGCTTTCCGACGGGCGCCAAGTGGGGCTTCGTGCCTAAGAACGCGCCGAACCCGACCTACCTGCTCTGCAACGCCGACGAGTCCGAGCCGGGCACGTTCAAGGACCGCGTCCTCATCGAGAAGGACCCGCACCTGCTGATCGAGGGCATGATCATCTCCGCCTATGCCATCGGCTCGTGCCCCATGGCCTACATCTACATCCGCGGCGAGTTCCACTACGGCGCCACGGTGCTCGACAAAGCATTGGCCGAAGCGCGCGAGAAGGGCTTCCTCGGCAGGAATCTCTTCGGCACCGGCTTCGACTTCGACATCACCGTGCACCGCGGCGCCGGCGCCTACATCTGCGGCGAGGAAACGGGACTGATCGAGTCGGTGGAAGGCCACCGCGGGCAGCCGCGGGTCAAGCCGCCGTTCCCCGCCGTCGTCGGCGTCTTTGGCGGCCCCACGGTCGTCAACAACGTCGAGACCCTGGCCTGCGTCCCGCTCATCGTCAACCACGGCGCGGAGTGGTTCAAGTCCTTCGGTATCCCCCGCAACACCGGGCCGAAGCTCTACTGCGTCTCCGGCAACGTGAAGAAGCCGGGCGTCTACGAGTTCCCCATGGGCGTGAACCTCAAGGAGTTGATCTACGAGCACTGCGGCGGGATCACCGGCGACCGCAAGCTGAAGGCGGTCATCCCGGGCGGGGCCTCGGCGCCCATGTTTACGGTGGACGAGATCGACATTCCCCTGACCTTCGACGACATCATGAAGGCCGGCTCGATGCTCGGCTCGGCCGGCATCATCGTGCTCGATGAATCCGTCTGCATCGTCGACGCCGTGTGGCGCCTGTCCAAGTTCTTCGCTCACGAGTCGTGCGGCCAGTGCACGCCCTGCCGCGAGGGGACGAACTGGATGGAGTCCATCCTCGACCGCCTCGAGCGCGGGGAGGGACGGCAACAGGACGCCGACCTCCTCCTGGACATGTCCGACAACATCGGCGGCAAGTCCCTCTGCGCCCTCGGCGACGCCGCCATCGGCCCGGTCATCTCCAGCGTGAAGAAGTTCCGCGACGAGTACCTCTACCACGT
This sequence comes from uncultured Thermoanaerobaculia bacterium, assembly GCA_964650405.1. Taxonomy (GTDB): domain Bacteria; phylum Acidobacteriota; class Thermoanaerobaculia; order Gp7-AA8; family Gp7-AA8; genus CAZYTO01. The sequence continues at coordinate 11,569 of CAZYTO010000047.1, forward strand.
CGAGCACAAGACCTGTTTGCCGCAGACGCAGCGCTACCGCAGGCTGGACATGCCCGTGGCCGCGCACTGACGTCCCCTTGCTACGATGGCGGGCGTGAACCTTCGCCGCCTCTACCTCGCGCTGGCGATCGTGTCGCTGGCCCCGGTCTGGAGTGCGCACTACCTGCCCACCGCCGACGGTCCATCCCACGTCTACAACTCCTGGGTGCTGCGCGAGCTCGTCCTCGGCCATCGCGGCGTGGTGGCGGAGTGGTACGCCGTGGACTGGCGGCCGTATCCGAACTGGAGCGGCCACGCCGTGCTGGCCCTGCTGATGTCGGTCGTCCCGCCGCTCCTCGCCGAGAAGCTGCTCGTCAGCGGGATCGTGCTCCTCTTCCTGTACGCCATGTGGCGCTATGCCGGCGCCCTTGCTGAAACCACGGACGAGGCCGGCCGGCCGGCGGCCTTCCTGGCCTTTCCTTTCGCGTATCACCTGCTGCTGCAGATGGGCTTCTACAACTTCGCCATCGGCGCGGCGCTCTACTTCCTCGTCCTGGCCGTGTGGTGGGAGAAACGCCTGGCCGCCACGGCGCTGCTGCTGCTGGCCTGCTACTTCTCACACCTCCTGCCGGCGCTGCTGGCCGTGGCGTCGATCGCCGTCCTGGCCCTCCTCACCCGGCGCTGGCGCGGATTCCTGCCCATCCTGCCCGTCCTTCCGCTGCTGGCGTGGTTCCTTCACGTTCGCGGGGCAACGCTCGAATCGGCGCACGTGCCGGCATTCGGACTGTTCGACTACCTCCGCCGGATGTGGGTGGTGCTGACCTTCGACGTGCAGCAGGCCAGGCTCGGCTTCACCCTCTCGACGATCCTGGCAGCGCTGATCCTGCTGACGGTCGTACGCCGCCGCTGGGCATTGCGTACGTGGAGGGCCGGCGACGCGTTCCTGGCCGTGACCCTGCTGCTGCTCGTGCTCTATGCTCGCGCGCCGGCGGCCAGCTCGGGCGGCACGATGATCATGGAGCGCATGGCCCTCTTCGTGGCGCTGTCTCCGCTCGTCTGGATCGCGCCGCGCCTGCCGCCGCGGGCCACGGCCGCGATGGTCATCCTGTTGACCATTCTCTCGCTCGTCTACACCGGCTATCTCGTGCGCCGCTACCGCGGTCTCTCCCGGCGCATGACGGAGCTGGTCCGCAGCGCCGACGCCCTCGGCGGCGATACGGCGTTTCTACCCCTGGTCCGCGACGTGCGCCCGCCGCGCGGCTCGTTCGTGCCCGTGCTGATGCACGCCATCGACTACGCCGCCGTCGAAAAGCACGACGTCGACGTGGCCAACTACGAAGCAGGCAGCGGCTATTTTCCCATCCGCTTCCGGGACGGCCGGTCCGCCCCGCCGTTCGAGACGATCGGCGTGCACGCCGGTGAAGCCGACCTCGGCCCCTGGCTGAGCGCCGTCCCCTACGTCTTCACCTGGCACGTGCCCGACGATGCGCCGGCCGTCGAGCAGCTTCGCCGGAGTCACGCCGCCATCGGCGGGGCCGACGGCGGCGTGGTGTATCGGTGACGGGCGAGCGGGAGGCGGCGAGCGGCGAGCGGGAGAGAAACCGCGAACAGGGAGCCCCGAACAGCGAGCTCCGAACAGCGAACGGCGACCAGCGACCAGCGAAGTGGCTATTGAGCACTGACTGAAATCGGTCATTTCGCAATACCGCTTGACCAGCCAGACTTTCGGTCGATGCCGCCGCAGGACGTCCATACGGACTGCGAGAGGACGTGGCCGCGGCGCTCATGCTCTCCGGACCGGTGATGGTCGCCGCGCCTCCGGAGCCGGGTCCGGCGTTTACGCTGCAGCAGGTCGCTCCCGGCGTCTATGCCGCCCTCGACATCGAGGCCCGGGCCGGGGCGAACGCAGGATTCGTCATCGTCGGCTTCATGGCGGAGGAGCTTGCCGGGACCAAGCGCCTCCCGCCGCTCCAGCCGGGCTCGGAGTGGTAAGAGCTCAGAACGTCGTCCGCACCCCCAGGGGGTGGGAGCGGTGTTGGATGGGGTGGAGTGGGAGGTCCTCGACGCCCGCGGCGGGCTAGCCGGGCAGGCGCGAAGTGTAGAAGTAGTCGATGTCGCTCACTTTGGCGTTGAAGATGTTGAACACGTCCACGGCCAGGCGCAGGCGGGAGGTGAACGCGTAGCTCATGCGCGCGTTGATCGTGTTGGAGCTCCGGGAGCGGACGCTGTTGTCTTCGATGAGCGGACGGGGACCGAAGTAACGGTCGCGCAGCTCGCCGGAGAGGCCGTGCGCGTCGAAGAGGGTCAGGCCGACCGAGGCCACGCCTTCCACGGCGCCGGGGATGCGGTCGCCGACGGGATCGAAGTCGCGGAAGCGGGCCCGCGAGTAGGCCAGGTCGGCGTCGAGCGCGAGGTGCTTCGAGATGTCGTAACCGGCTGCCAGCTCGACCCCGGTGCGGCGGCTGGGGCGGCTCGGCTCCGTCGTACCGGCGTCGCCCGTGAAGAGCAGCTCCGAGGCGATGTCGAGACCCCAGAGGGCGGCGGTGAGGTGGAAGCGGGGCACCGGGGCCGTACGCATCCCCACCTCGGCGCCTTTGGATCGGACGAGCGGATTGACCGGGCTGACCGGATCGCCCGTGCCCGGGTCGACATGGATCGTCGCGCCGCGGCCGTCGTTGCTGTGGAAGCCGTACCCGGCGTCCGCATACACCTCGGTGTTGTGCCACGGCCCGAGGATCACGCTCAGTTTCGGGCTGGCCAGCGAGGCGTCGCGGGCGCCGCCGTTTAAAGGATTGCTTGCATCGTCGTGGAAGTGGTAACGGTCGCCGCGGATGCCGATGGCCGTGCGCAGGTGCTCGCTCCACTGCAGGGACGACTGGGCGTAGACGGCGCCGCTCTCCTGCATCACCGCATCCTGCCGGATGGTGTTCAGCCGCTGCCGCGCCTGGGTGTGATAGAGCGCGACGTTGCCGATGTCGTCGGCCCGGGCCTGGACGCCGATGACGTTCTCCGCGGCCACGTGCCCCCGCTTGGCCAGCCAGCGATGCGTGGAATGGAAGCCGTAGACGCGGCGCCGGTCGGTCTGCTCGAACTGGTCGCCTCGCACGGGATCGTCGAGGAAGTATGTGAAGTCGGAGAAGAGATCGAGCCGGTAGTCGATGGCGTACGCGGCGGCCTGAGTCAGCGAGGTCGAGTCGCTGCGCTGCCACTCGCCGGCGAGCGAGTAGCGGTGCGTCCTGCCGCCATCGGTCGGGTCGACGAGACCAAAGCGGGAGAGGAGGCCGTCCGCCACGGCCCGCTCGGGGATCTGGTCGGTGGAATTCCACTTGGCGTCGTAGCCGGAGGCAGTGACGGAGAAGCCGCCGCGCTGGTCGCCGCGCGAGTAGCGCAGGATGCCGTTCAGCTTGCGGAAGTCGTCGGGGTGCGTCCACGGGCCGTTGTTGCGGCCGGCCTCCACGGCGTAGAGCAGGTAGCCGTCGCCGATCTTGGGCGAGTCGGCGAAGAGCGCCCGCTCGTAGCGGAACATCCCGCCCTCGACGACGCCGATGGGGTGATCGACGAGGTTGAGGTAGTTGACGTTCACGGCGCCGGCGCTGGCGAAGTCGCCCTCCTCGGCGTAGTACGGTCCTTTCTTGTACTGCACGCCGCTGATCAATTCAGGGATGAGGAAGTTCGCGTCGGCGTAGCCCTGGCCGTGCGCATGGGTGGGCATGTTGACGGGCGCGCCGGCCACGGTGATGGCGATGTCGGTGCCGTGGTCGAGGTTGAAGCCGCGCAGGTAGTACTGGTTGGCCTTCCCCTCGCCGCTATGCTGGCTGATCACGACGCCGGGCACGGTCTCCATGATCTCGCCGGCGCGCGAGAACGGGCGGCGGTCGATCTCCGGCGCGGTGACGACGCCGACGGTGGCGGCGTCGGCCACGCCGATCAGGTCGTTCACCGGCTCGCTCATGTCCTCGAGGTTGCGGAAGGTCTGCTTCGCCGTGACGACGACCTCGGCACTCGTGGAGAGGTAGAGCGTGGTATCGATCGTCAGGGGCTGGCCCTCCTGGATCGCCACGCCGCGCTTCACCGTCGTGGCGAAGTTGATCAGCGTGAAGGTGACGTCCCACCGGCCCGGCGGAAGGGCCAGCGCATATGTCCCGTCGCTGGCCGTGACGGCGACGACGGACTTGCCGCCGCCGGCCGGCGCCCCCTCGACGGTCACGCCGGGCAGCACGGCCTTCGTCGAGTCGTACACCCGTCCGTGCAGAGACGGAGCGTTCTGTGCCGATGCCGTGGATGCACCGAGGGAGATGATGAGCACAAGGCCGATGGCGCATCTCCGCAGGAGAATTGCTGCGTTCATGAGAAGTTCTCGCTTTCGTCAACGACGATGCAGGGCACCACTGCGTCGTGCCGAACCCCGTTGCACGAGGTCATTCGGCAAACGCATCCGCGCGCCGTGCGTACCGCCGGCCGGCAGCCGATCCTCGTGACCGCCCGCCCACGGGGGTTCGGCACGACGCGGTCGTGCCCTACGCTGGTTTGGCCGGGTGCCAGCGTGGCGGGCCGCGAACGGAGAGGTCGCGGATGAGGGTGAGGCCGGGCGCCGTGGGTGAGGGGAGGGGCGGCGCGATGCCCAGAGCGTGCAGCGGGCGGATGGCGGGCGGTGGCGGAGCGTCCGCGATCAGAGCGGCCGAGAAATGCTCGAGGCTCCCGTCGCCGTGGTGCGGATCGAAGGGCTCGTGGTGGTGATGGTGCTCGCCATGCGCGGCGGGAGTTGCTTCGGCGTCATGGTCATGATCGTCATCGCCGTCGTCATCGTGGTCCGCGTGATCCTCGTGGTCCTGCCAGTGGATGTGGATTCCGCCGCCTTCGTGATCGTGCGGGATGAGGTCGTGGAAGGCGAGGTGAAGGGTCGGGACGAGGACCGCGCCGGCAAAGTATCCCCCGCACGCCAGGCGTGCCAGAAGACGTTGTCGCCGAAACGCGGTGATCATCGTTCACTCTACGGTGGAAGCTGTACGGCGGACGCGTGCCGCGGATTGTGACAGAAGTGCGGCAGGGCGGCGCGATGTTCGCGAGTTGTTCCATTCGAGGGGCCGTTCGGCCTTGCTATCCTGCCTCCCGTGCGACTCTCGCTGCGCATTCTCCAGTTCGGTGCCGTGGCCGTCGTGCTGGCGGTATCGACGCTGACGCTCTTCGATCTGGACCGCTTCTTCGTGCCGAAGGAGCTCGTGCTGCATGCCGTGGCGGCGCTGGCAGGACTCTTCGCCGTGCGGGGAATCGCCCGCGGCACGTTCACCGGCGTCGATTTCTGGCTGGGGTGTTTCATCGGTTTGGACGTAAGTGCGGGGCTTTTTGCTCACCACCGGTCTCCACGCGTCCCGTCACTTGCCCCCC
>CAZYTO010000047.1:16942-24862 GCA_964650405.1 uncultured Thermoanaerobaculia bacterium
GCTGGAGCGTACTGTCGGCGCTCTTCGCCACGAACCGCTGGCTCGGCTTCCGTGCACTGGCCATCAGCGCCTCGGGGGTGCTCATCTTCTGGACGGCGCGGGCCCTGCGCGAAGCCGGCCTGGCCCGGCCGCTGCTCGGGGCGCTGGCACTGGCCATCGCCCTGGCGGCGCTGACGTCGCTGCTGCAGGCGTACGGCCTGGAGACGCACTTCTTCGCCGACACGCGCATCCCGGGCGGCACGCTCGGCAACCGCAATTTCATCGCCCATGCGGCGGCGTTCGGGCTGCCGCTGCTGCTGGTGGCGGCCGTCACGGCGGGGCATCGGCGCATGCGCATCGTGGGAGCCCTCGGCGTCATGATGGTCGTGGCCACGCTCGTGCTCACGCGCTCCCGGGCCGGCTGGCTCGCGTTCGGCGCGGTGGTGGCCGTGACGTTCGTGGCCATGATCGCCTCGCCGCCGCTGCGGCGCGACGGCACGGCCTGGCGCCGGCTCCTGAAGATCGCCGCCGTTACCGCCTGCGGCATCGCGGCGGCGATGTTCCTCCCGAATGCCCTGCACTGGCGGAGCGACAATCCGTACACACAGACCATGAAGCACATGACCGACTACGAGAGCGGCAGCGGGCACGGGCGGCTGGTGCAGTACGTCCAGTCGGTGAAGATGGCGGCGCACCATCCGCTCTTCGGCGTGGGTCCGGGCAACTGGCCGGTGGTCTATCCGGCGCACGCCGTGCGCGACGATCCGTCGCTCAGCGATTCCGAGCCGGGCATGACCTCGAACCCGTGGCCGAGCAGCGACTGGATGGCCTGCATCTCCGAGCGGGGCCTGGCCGCCACGGTGCTCCTGGCCCTGGCCTTCCTGGCCATCACCCTCGGCGCGTTCCGGCAGCTCGTCGGCGCCGCCACCGCCGAGGAGGGACTGCTGGCGGCGGCGCTCCTGGGAACGCTGGCCGGAGGCGGCATCGCCGGCCTGTTCGACGCCGTGCTCCTCCTGGCCGCGCCGACGCTGCTGATCTGGGCGGCCCTGGGCGTATTGTGGGCGCCCGCTCCTGCGGCACCGGTGCCGGCGCGCGGCCTCGTCCTGGCCGGCGTGCTGCTGCTGGCCGCTCTCGGCGCGGTGCGGAGCGGGATGCAGCTCATGGCCATGGAGATCTCCGGCGCGCACGGCGACCGGGCCTCGCTCCTGCGCGCCGCGCACCTCGACCCCGGTAGTTTCCGGGCGCAATTACGACTGGCGCGGATGGGCGGGCGCGCTCAGCGCTGCGAGCACGCCCGCGACGCCCTGGCCCTCTTCCCCCACGCCAAGGCGGCGATCGACGCAATGAGAGGATGTGGCCGATGATCCTGCTCTTCTGGCTTGCCCTGCAGTCGCACTGGACCGCCGTCAACGGCCATCGCCTCTACTACGAGACGATGGGGAGGGGACGGCCGGTTCTGCTCCTGCACGGAGGCGGCGGCAACATCCACAACTCGTTCGACAAGCAGATCGACGCCTTCGCCAGGACGCACTACCTCATCGCGCCGGAGCAGGTCGGGCAGGGGCACACGCCGGACGTCGACGCGCCGCTAACGTACGCGGCCATGACCAGCGACACGGCGGCCCTGCTCGACGGGCTGCATCTCCAGGACGTCGACGTCGTCGGCTGGAGCGACGGCGGCATCCTCGCTCTCATGCTGGCGGCGCGGCGCCCCGACCTGGTGCGGCGCGTCGTCGTCAGCGGCGCCAACTTCTCGCCCGAGGGCTATCACGCGGATGACCTCCGCCAGATGCTGGCCAAAGACAAGCCCAATCCGAGGTCGTTCGACGAGAAGCTCAACCACCTCTGGGCGACCTCTCCCACGTTCGAGGAGCTGTCGCCCGCGATCCTCGGCGGGATCAAGAAGCGCGTCCTGGTGATGTCCGGCGACCACGACGCCGTTCTGCTCAATCACACCATCGCCCTCTACCGCGCCCTCCCCGACGCTCGGCTCTGCATCCTCCCCGGCACGGGCCACCCGGCGTTCAATGATCGTTCGGCATGGGTGAACCCGATCGTGCTGTCGTTTCTGGAGGAGTACTAGCTACAGTGCGGAGTGCCGAGTGCCGAGTGCCGAGGGGGCATGAGTTTCAGAGACCTCCGTCCACGCATCTGCGAGACAGAGAGCCCCTCACCCCGGCCACTTCGCGCTGACTGCGTCGAAAATGATTCACTGAGAGTCGAGATTGCGCGCTACGTGGCCGACCCTCTCCCGGGAGAGGGTGTCCTCCTGTGCTTTGGCGATGCGAGAAGGCAGCGCGAGGAACACCCTCTCCCACCGGGAGAGGGTCGGCGCGGAGCGCTCATCGCGCTGCGCTGAATCATTGGCGGGCAGTCAGCTCCGCGGCGGGGTGAGGGGTAGAGGCCTTCTGCGACGTCTTGGCGAGAGTAGTGCGAGCACTTTCATCTTCATGCCCCGTGCTGCATCCTGCACGCGTGAATCTCATCTTGCTCTTCGACTCCGACTTCACTACCCAATCGCGGGTTCGCCTCACCGGTCGCCGCCTCGAGCACGTCATCCACGTGCATCAAGCCGAAATCGGCGACGAGCTCGTGGTCGGCGTCGCGAACGGCCGCGTGGGACGCGGGCAAGTGGTGGCGCTGGATCGTGACGTACTGGAGATGGACGTGATGATCGACGCCGAGCCGCCCGCGCCCGCGGACGTCACGCTCGTCCTGGCCGTGCCGCGGCCGAAGGTGCTGAACCGGGTCATTGCCGCCGCCGCGTCGCTGGGAATCAAGCGCATCGTGCTGATCAACGCCTGGCGGGTGGAGAAGAGCTACTGGTCGTCGCCGCGCATGACCGCGGAGAGTCTCCGCCAGCAGGCCATCCTCGGACTGGAGCAGGCCAAGGACACGATCCTTCCCGTCATCGAGGTCCGCCGCCTCTTCCGTCCCTTCGTCGAGAACGAACTGCCCGGGCTGGCACGCGGAACGCTCTGCCTCGTCGGACATCCGCGCGCCTCGGAGCCGTGCCCCCGCTCTGTGTCCGGCCCGGTGACACTCGCCATCGGCCCCGAGGGCGGGTTCATCGAGGCGGAGATCGCGTCGCTGGAGCGGGCGGGCTTCACGCCCGTCTCCCTCGGGCCGCGCATTCTTCGCGTCGAGACGATCCTTCCCCTGATGATGGGAAGGCTGCTACCGGCGTGATGTTTTCACCCGACGACCACGACGGGTCCGATGTGTCCAGTCAGGAGCCCGCCGTTCGAGGGTTGATGGATGGATTGAACAGCGGTGGTGATTCTTGACGTTTGACCGCTACGGGCACGTCTGGAGGACCATGTTTGTGATCTGCGCCGGGGTCATCGCGGTACCGACAGGCGGGTTTTCAGGAAAGCCGAGGCAGTGAAGCTCTTCGTGAATGAGCCGAGGCCACTGTTGTGCCGCCGTCAATTGCAGGAACTGTTGCTCGCAAATGTGGGTTTGTAACGCTGAGTCACGCCGCCCTGCGGCTTGGTTCGATCCAGAAGCTGGCGATTGCGCCGGAGGCTGAGCCGTTAGTACATCCGCCGACGCGGCCGTCGGCCGTGATGATGATGTGATTCGGAGCCATGGCGCTCTGCTCGTGGATTGCGAGCGCGGTATCCGATCGTATCGACGATGCCGCCAGAGGTATAGCGAAATCGATGAGCAGGGCCTTGCCCGATGCATCGAAGGCCCAGGCATTTCCACCGGAGCGCAGGACATAGAGAAGAGGACTTCCGTCGGGACGAACACCCATGGAGACGCTGCTCGAATCGGTGCCGCGAAGCGCCAGTTCCTTCTGCCAATCGTCACCGAGGCCGAGTTGCGACATGACGGCGTCAAGACACGGTGAGCCTGAGTGAACATTCGAGATGGACCCCGGCGCGGAGATGGAGACGACCACCTTGCCGTCAGCGGCCTTCAGCGTTTCCGTCACGCTGCCATCGGCAGCGGGCGGCGTCAATTCCAGCGTCTGAGCGCTGGTGATGATGTTCCGAAGGTACCCCTTCGCATCGAATTGAAAGCGGGCGACATCGGATCCCTTGCCGTCGCGAATGGCGGTAACTCGCGCATCCTGGTCGCGCTCCAGTGTGAACAAATCCATGCCGTCCGCACCGAGTCGGGTGCTGTCCTCGGAATGGATGGCAAGCGAAGTCCCGTGGAGGTGAACGCGCAAGCCGTTGTACTTACCTCTCTGGTCGTACAGCCACTCTTCCGAGGCCGGACCTTCGTCCATCTGCAGCAGTTGTGTCGTGTGTGGACGGAAGTGTTGCGTGACCCAGTGACCGTTCGAGTACACCTTCATCGTGTAGTGCGTGCGGTCGCGAATCTCCTGGTAAGTGATCTTTCCTGAGTCGTCACGCACCGTCTGGTCCGGCGAGGCGAGTACCCGATCGGCGAGAGGTGAGGCTGACGTTGCCGGCGCCGGCGCTACATCCTCCACTCGTCGATGAGGCTGGCCACGAGTGACGTCCAGCCGGTCTGGTGGCTGGCGCCGAGGCCTTCGCCGGTGTCGCCGTGGAAGTATTCGTGGAAGAGGACGAGGTCCTTCCAGTGCGGGTCGTGCGCGTAGAGCTCGGCCTTGCGCGTGCCGCGCGGGCCGTAGAGGGGGCGGTAGCCTTCGCCGTCGGGCACGAAGATGCGGATCATACGCTCGGCGAGCTTGCCGGCCAGGCCGGTGAGCGAGATGGTGCGGGCGGGCGGCTGGGCGGGCGCGGCGGTCACGGTGATGCCGCGCGAGCGGATGTCACTGATCGCGCCTTCGCCCTCGCCGGCGCGCATGTCGGCCAGCCGCGTGTCGGGGTCGTTCGCCGGCAGCTCGGTCTCCTGCGTGGTGAAGGTCTCGCTGACGGCCACCTGGATGCTGCCGAACGCTTTCTCCAGTTTCCGAAGCGACTCGATCATGAGGAAGCTGGTGGGGAACCACACCGGCCCGCGCCAGTTGCTGTTGCCGCCCTTCAGGTTCGACACGGCCTCGGCGGGCTCGTATCCCACGGCCGCGTTGCCGAATGTGAAGGGATGCTGCTGGTGGAACTTGCTCAGGCTGCGCAGGCCGTGCGGCGAGAGGAATTCCGAGGTGTCGACGACGCGGGAGAGGAGGTGCTGCAACTGGTTCTGGTCCACGACGGAGAGGACGTGGGTGAAGTCGTGATCGTAGCTGACGGTGCGGACGCAGCGGTCGACGATGTCCCGCCGGTGCTTCATGAACCACTCCAGGTTCTCGCGGAAGACGTCGAACGGCTCGATCCACTTCCCCTCCAGCCGCTCCACGGCGTAGAGGGGGATGAGGCCGACCAGCGAGCGGACACGGAAGGGGAGGGCCGAGCCGTCGGGCAGACGCAGGAGGTCGTAGAAGAAGTTGTCCTCGCCGTCCCACAGCGTGCGTCCGCCGCGCACCAGCTTCATGGCCGCGCCGACGTAGACGTAGTGCTCGAAAAATTTCGTGGCCAGGCCTTCGTAGACGGGATCGCTCTTGGCCAGCTCCAGGGAGATGCGCATCATGACCAGGCAGAACATCCCCATCCAGCCGGTGGCGTCGCTCTGTTCGAGGCTGGCACCGTTGGGGAGAGGCTGGCTGCGGTCGACGACGGTGATGTTGTCGAGGCCGAGGAAGCCGCCCTCGAAGACGTTGTTCCCCTCGCGGTCCACCTTGTTCACCCACCAGGTGAAGTTGAGCATCAGCTTGTGGAAGCACTTCTCGAGAAAGTGGTGATCGGGCTTTCCGTTGCGGATGCGGTCCATGTTGTAGACGCGCCAGACGGCCCAGGCATGGACGGGCGGGTTGAGGTCGGAGAACTCCCACTCGTAGGCCGGGATTTGCCCGTTGGGATGCTGGAACTGCTCGAACAGCATCAGCCAGAGCTGCTCCTTGGCGAAGCCGGCGTCGATGACGGCGAAGACGATGGAGTGGAAGGCCAGGTCCCAGGCCGCGAACCAGGGGTACTCCCACTTGTCGGGCATGGAGAGGATGCGCATGGAGTTGAGGTGGCGCCAGCGGCTGTTGCGGGCGTGCTGGCGCTGCTCGGGCGGCGGCCACGACGGGCTGTCGCCGTCCAGCCAGACGTCGACGTCGTACAGATAGCTCTGCTTCGACCACAGCAGCCCGGCGAAGGCCTGCCGCTGGATGTTGCGCTCCTCGGCCGTGGCACGGGGCGGGTGGATGGAGGCGTAGAACTCGTCGGCTTCGGCGCGGCGGCGGTCGAAGAGGGAGTCGATTTCGGTGTTCGCTGATCGCTGATCGCTGTTCGTTGTTCGTTGTTCGTTGTTCGTTGTTCGTGGGTCGGGTTTTCGCTCGCCTGGTCTAAGAACCATTCGCATCGTGGCGCTCGCTCCGGGCTCGACGTCGAAGCGCATCCAGGCGCAGGCTTTGGTGCCCGTGTTTGCCGGGTTCACGGCGCTCTTATCGCCGTTGACGATGCGGCGGTGGAAGGCGTCCTTGACGAAGGCGCTGCGCGAGGTGGCGTTCGGGCCGTAGACGCGCGGGCCGTTGGTCTCGTTGTCGGTGAAGAGCAGCTCCGCGCCCGGAGGCAGCTCGAGTGTCCGCGGGCCACAGAACGTCGGGTGCAGGAGGCCGGCCAGCGGCGCGGCGTTGGAGTCGTCAGCGAAAAGGTGGCCGTCCTCCGTGGCCCGGATGACGGGCGTGGCGGGATGACCCTCGCCCCACGACCAGGTGTTGCGGTACCAGAGCTGGGGGATGAGGTGGATGGGGGCGCGCTCGGGGCCGCGGTTGCGGGCGGTGACGCGGAAGTAAATGGTCTCCGGATCGGCCTTGGCGATCTCGATCTCGACGTCGAAATAGCGGCCGTCGTCGAAGATGCCGGTGTCGATGAGCTCGTACTCCGGCTGCCCGGGGCGTTTCCGGTTTTCGTCAATGAGTTGACGATAGGGGAACTCCCGCTGCGGGTACTTGTAGAGCATGCGCTGGTAGGCGTGGGTGGGAACGGAGTCGACGTAGAAGTAACACTCCTTCACGTCCTCGCCGTGGTTGGCCTCGCTCGGAATGAGGCCGAAGTAGCGCTCTTTCAGGATCGGATCGCGCTCGTTCCAGAAGGCCATCGACCAGCACAGGATCTGGTAGCGGTCACAGAAGCCGGCGATGCCGTCCTCGCCCCAGCGGTAGGCCTTCGAGCGGGCCAGGTCATGCGGGAAATAATCCCAGGCCTCGCCGGTCGCGGAATAGTCCTCCCGGACCGTTCCCCAGGAACGGTCGGAGAGATACGGCCCCCAGTGGCGCCAGGGGAGGGCGGAGGAGAGGCGGTCTCGTTCGGTGCTCATCGGTCCTTCGTGTGTGGCGGAAGTATGAAGGGCGAAGGGCGAATGAAGAAGGGCGAAGGTTAAGGACTTTCCTTCTTCGTCCGCCCTTCGTGCCTCCTGCCGCTTGCAAGGAACGCGTGAGGAGCGCTAAAAGACACTCATGCGTTTGATCACGCGCGGTGACCTCGACGGGCTGACGTCGGCGGTGGTGCTCACGCTCGCCGAGCCGATCGAGTCGATTCTGCTCATTCATCCGCAGGACATCACCGACAAGCGCGTGGAGGTGATGGCGGACGATGTGCTGGCCAACGTCCCGTACGACCCGCGCTGCGGGATGTGGTTCGACCACCACCTGCTCACCGAGTCGAATGAGAAGCCGCCGGCGGAGTTCCGCGGGCGGTACGGCCTGGCACCGTCGGCGGCACGGCTGGTGTACGACTACTACCTGGAGCGGAATCCGGACGATCCGCGCCTGCTGCGCCTCGCCGATCTGGTCACGGAGACGGACCGTCCCGACCGCCCGCAACCCACGCCAGGCGACGCCGAGAAACCCCGCCACTACACCCCCCCCTACCACTCCCCCTCGATATTCCGATATAATTTCTGCCTTCCACCCCCCGGCCTACCTTGTCCTGCAACTGGCCTTGCCGGGGCAGGCCGTTTCCAATATCGGGATCTACCTGC
>CAZYTO010000048.1:0-24411 GCA_964650405.1 uncultured Thermoanaerobaculia bacterium
CGCATGGTGGCGCTCGTGCACAACACCGTGCGGGGAGCGGCAGGGGCGGCCATTCTGAATGCCGAGTTGCTTTCGGCGAAGGGGCTGCTGTCGTGAGCGAGCGGCAGACAGCGAGCGGCGAGCGGGTGGAGGGGAGGCAGAGGGCAGAGGGCAGAAGGCAGAAGTGGAATCTGCCCATGCCCACGTCTGCCCTCTGCCTTCTGCCCTCTGCCCCCGGTCCCGCCGCTCGCCGCTCGCCTCGTCCCGCCCGCCGGCCGGATGGTGGAACGTGATCGTCATCAAGTTCGGTGGCACCTCCGTCGGGGATGCAGCCCGGGTGGCGAATGCCATCGACATCGTCGCCGAGCGACGGAGCCAGGGACCGATCGTGGTCGTGTCGGCGCTGGCGGGAATCACGAACGAGCTCGTGGCCGCCAGTGAAGCGGCACGCGATCAGAAGCCGGATGAAGTCCGCACGATCATGGGGCGCATCCGCCAGCGTCATGAAGACGTGGCCATGCAGCTCGTGCAGCAGAAGTTCGACTTCTTCGACGCCTTCCTCAAGCAGCTCAACCGTCAGATCGAGCAGATCCAGACCATCCTCAGCGGCATCGCCCTCCTCGGCGAGATCACCGACCGGGCTCGCGACAAGGTCGTGTCCATCGGCGAAAAGCTCTCGTCCGTGCTCTTCGCCTATTCGATGATGATGCGCGCCCTTCCGAGCGAACACGTCGAGTCGGAGGAGGTCATCTGGACGAACGACAACTTCGGCGGCGCGACGCCGCTGATGGACTTGACCACCAAGGCTGCAGCGAGCGTCCTCCGTCCGCTCGTCGAGCGCCATCGCATCCCGGTGATGGGAGGGTTCTTCGGCCGCACGGCCGGCGGCGCCACGACGACGCTCGGCCGCAACGGCTCGGATTACAGTGCCGCCATCGTCGGTGCAGCGGTCGGCGCGGAGGAAGTGCAGATCTGGACCGATGTCGACGGCCTGCTTACGTGCGACCCGCGCATCGTGCCGTCGGCACAGGTCATCGACCGCCTTTCGCATGACGAAGCGGCCGAGCTGGCCTCATTCGGCGCCAAGCTCCATCCGCGCACACTGGAGCCGGCCATCGCGGCGGGCATCCCGGTACGGGTGCTCAACACGCACAATCCGTCTTCGCCCGGCACGCTCATCTCGCGGGAGGGGAGCGAGCGTAGCAACGGCCCGCGTTCGGTGGCCCGCAAGCGGCACGTCACCGTCGTGCACATGACGTCGAACCGCATGCTCGGCGCGCACGGTTTTCTCGCCCAGATCTTCGCCATTTTCCGGGAGCTGGAGATCTCGGTCGACCTCATCGCCACCTCGGAGGTGTCGGTCTCCGTCACGGTCGATGAGCGGCTGAACATCGACGAGCTGCGAGAGCGCCTGGCCGGCGTGGCCGACGTGGAGGTCATCGACGAGCAGAGCATCCTGGCCGTCGTGGGCCGCAACCTGCTCAGCGACTCGCGCGTGGGCGCCTGCATTTTCGACGCCCTGCAGGGGATCCCGATGAAGATGCTCTCGCTGGGACGCTCGGGCCTCAACCTGAGCATCGTGGTCGACGACAGCGATTCCGACCGGGCCCTGCAGCGGGTTCACGCGGCGCTGTTCGAGCAGCCCGTGACGGTGTGAGCGCGCCATGAGAATCGCCCTTCACGGCTACGGCAGGATGGGGCAGACGGTCGAGCGCGTGGCCCGGGAGCGCGGACACGAGGTGGTCTGCATCTTCAAAGCCGGCCGCGACGCGCCGCTGAACGGAGCGGAGGCCCTGATCGACTTCTCCCATGCCTCGGCGCTTGATCACGCGTTGGCTGTGGCGACGGAGAACGCGCTCGACCTCGTCATCGGCACGACCGGCTGGAGCGACCGGCTGGGCGACGTGCAGCGGCGCATCGCTGGAGCCGGCATCGGGTGTGTCCACGCTTCGAACTTTTCACCTGGCGCGAACGTCACCTTCGCCCTGGCCCGCCGGGCAGGGGAGCTCTTCGCGCGCTTCCCGCAATACGCGGCGGGGCTCGAGGAGCGCCACCATGCGCAGAAGAAGGACGCGCCCAGCGGCACCGCGCTGAAGATCGCCGCCGAGGTGAACGCCGGCAGCGGCGGCAGGCTCGAGCCGGCCATTGCCGCCTCGCGCGCCGGCAGCGAGTTCGGACTGCACACCCTCTTCTTCGACTCGCCCGACGACCTCATCGAGATCACCCACCGCGCCCGCGGCCGCGACGGCTTCGCCCGCGGAGCGGTGCTTGCAGCAGAGCTCGTGCGGGGGAAGAAGGGGATGTTCCGGTTTGATGAACTGGTGATGGCAGAAGGCTGAAAGGATGAAAGGTTGAAAAGGCTGAAAGGCCGGTGCAGCGGTTCTTTCAGCCTTTCATCCTTTCAGCCTTCAGCTAGTGAGGTGAGGTTATGAAGTTTCGAGGACTCGGCACGGCCCTGGTCACCCCCTGGCGTCCCGATGGGTCGCTCGATGAAGGGGCGTTCGGGAGGTTCGTCGACTGGCAGATCGAGCAGGGAGTGAGCTTCCTCGTGCCATGCGGCACGACCGGCGAGAACCCGGCCATGACCGTGGAGGAGCATCTCCGCGTGGTCGGACTGGCGGTGAAGCGGGCCAACGGCCGCGTGCCGGTCCTGGCCGGCGCGGGGAGCAACAACACGCCCCGGGCCATCGAGCTTGCCCTGGCCGCCATCGACCTCGGCGCGGACGGCGCGCTGACCATCACGCCGTACTACAACAAGCCGACGGGCGACGGACTCCGCCGCCATTTCGCGATGCAGGCGGAGGCGGCGGACAGGAAACGAAGCGGCTTCCCGTTCATCATGTACAACGTTCCCGGCCGTACGGGCGTCAACATGACCGCCGCGACGACCCTGCGCATCGCACGCGAGGTGCCGAACGTCATCGGCGTGAAGGAAGCGTCGAACAACCTCGAACAGGTCATGGAGATCCTGCGCGGCCGTCCCCAGGGATTTGCCGTGTTGAGCGGCGACGACGCCTGGACACTCCCCCTCATCGCCTGCGGTGCCGACGGCCTCATCTCCGTCGTCTCCAACGAGATCCCGAAGCTGGCCGGCGACATGGTCGCCGCGGCGCTGCAGGGCGACTTCCCGGCCGCCCGCACGATCCACCATCGCATCCTTCCGCTGATGACCGGCAACTTCCTCGAATCGAACCCGGGCCCGGTCAAGGCCGTGATGAAGATTCTGGGCATCCTCGAGCACGACGACGTCCGGCCCCCGCTCGCCCCCGTGACCGCAGCGACGCTGACGAAGCTGCACGAGATCCTCGGGGAGTGCGGACTTCTCTAGTTGTTCGTTGTTCGTTGTCCGTTGTTCGTTGTCCGTGCTTCCTTGCTTGCCTCTCATGCCGATGTGTGAGAGAGAATGTCTGAGCAACGACCAACGAACAACGGACAACGAACCGTATGCTTCCCACTAAGACTGAAGCCAAGACCCTCACCATTGAAGAGCGCATGGCCCCGCTGGCCGGCGGCAGCGCCGACCGCGTGGAGGCGGTGAAGACGATCGGCCTCTTTCTGGCCGAACTGGAGAAGGGGTCCATCCGCGCGGCGGTACGCGACGACATGGGCGTCTGGCAGGCCCAGACGTGGGTGAAGGAAGGGATCCTGGCCACCTTCCGCTACGGCGTCTCGGCCGAATTCGCCTCGGGCTCGCTGTCGTTCATCGACAAGGACACCATTCCCGCGCGGCGGTTCAAGGTGCAGGACAACATCCGCGTCGTGCCCGGCGGCTCCTCCATCCGCCGCGGCGCCTACGTCGGCAAGGGCGTGGTCATGATGCCGCCGGCGTTCGTGAACGTGGGCGCCTACGTCGACGACGGAACGATGATCGACTCGCATGCCCTGGTCGGCTCGTGCGCCCAGATCGGCAAACGGGTCCATCTCTCCGCCGGCGCGCAGATCGGCGGCGTTCTCGAGCCGATCGGGAACCTGCCGGTGGTGATCGAAGACGACGTCGTCGTCGGCGGCAACAGCGGCATCTACGAAGGGACCATCGTCCGCGGGCGCGCCGTCATCGGGGCAGGCGTCGTGCTCACCGGCTCAACGCCGGTCTACGACGTCGTCCGCGGCCAGATCTACCGCCGCTCCGGCGATCGCGCCCTGGAGATTCCGTTCGGCGCCGTCGTCGTCCCCGGCTCCCGGCCGCTCAAAGGCGCTTTCGCCGAGAGCCACGGCCTCAACATCAACACGCCGCTCATCGTGAAGTACCGCGACGACAAGACGGACAGCTCGACGGCGCTGGAAGAGGCGCTCCGGTAACGCCGGCGCCGCGCTTCGATCGTGGGATTTGCGTGCCGGGTGCGGCGTACACGCGTAGGTGGACATGAGGCATGAGTGATGAGGCATGAGTGGCGAATTGCCCAGCCCTTGGCACAGGCTCTCATGCCTCATGCCTCATGCCTGCTGTTCCGACACCTCGAGACTCCCGGCTAAACTCTGCGGCGGACCGATGAAGACAGCAAAACGGCTGGCGGGCATCGAGCTCTCGCTCATCCGCCAGATCAACGCCCTGGCCACGCCGCTCTCCGTGAATCTCGGCATCGGAGAGCCGAACGTCGAGCCAGACGCATGGCTGGTGGAGATGGCGCGTCGCGCGGCGACGATGTCGTGGAAGTACACGCCCAATGCCGGCAACGTCTCGTTGCGCAAGCGCTTCGCGGACAATCCGGCCGAGGTCTGCATCACCGCGGGAACGGAGGAGGCGCTGTACGCCATCTTTCAGGCGTACGTCGACGACGGCGACGAGGTGCTCGTCCCCAATCCCGGCTTCGTCTCGTACGCCACGCTGGCCAGACTCTCCGGCGCCACGCCGGTGACCTACGATCTCGAACCGGGCTCGTGGCGGCTCGACGCCGAGGCGCTGCGCGCGAAGATCACACACCGGACGAAGCTGATCGTCGTCAACTCACCGTCGAATCCCCTCGGATCGGTGATCGATGAACCGGCGCTGCGGGCCATCGCGGACGCCGGGCCGCTGGTCGTGAGTGACGAGGTATACCGCGAGATCTGGTACGACGCGCCGCCGCCGTCGATGCGGGGATTGAGCGGCCACGTCATCGTCGTCGGCGGCATGTCCAAGAGCCACTCCATGACCGGCCTGCGTCTCGGCTGGATCGTGGCGTCCGAAGACGTCCTCAAGCCGGTCATCACTGCCCACCAGTACATTGCCACCTGCGCCTCGGCGTTCTCGCAGGCATTGGCCGAGATGGTCCTGGCCGACGAAGCGGGCAATGCCGCGTGGCTGGAACGGATGCGCGCGCAGTTCCGTACACAGCGCGACGCGGCGCTCTTTGCCATCGAGCGGGAGACCGGAAGCGCGCTGCAGCCGCCTGCCGGCGCGTTCTACGCATTTGCTCCAATTCCGGCGCCCAGCTCCCTCGACTTCGCACGCGCTTTGGCGGTCGATGCAGCCGTTCTCGTCATCCCCGGCAGCGCCTTCGGCCCGCTCGGCGAAGGATTCGTCCGCATCTCCTATGCGGCCTCGCTGGAGCAGATCGGGACGGGGCTGGAGCGAATGGGACGCTACCTCAAGGGAAAGTGACGGGATGGGCAGCCCTGTTCGCCACTCGCCCTTTCACCGCTCGCCTGCCTCGGATTGCCGGTATCTTTGTGGCGATGAGACGCGCCGCCCTTCTCGCGTTGCTGGTATTCGCCGCCGTTCCCCTCTTCGCCCAGGAGCCCGACTACGCGTACGAGTCGTGGACGCACCTGCTCAAGACGTACTACGACCCCGCCCATGGAATGGACTACGGACATCTCAAGGCCCATGACGGGAAGACGCTGGAGGCGCTGAAGCAGGCACTCGGCAAGGTGAACGTCGCGACGCTCACGAAGAAGCAGCAGCTCGCCTTCTGGATCAACGTGTACAACGTGAACAGCGTGGCCACGATCGTGGAGAGTTATCCGGTCGAGTCGATCCGCGACATCTCCACCGACCCGATCCGCCGGCTCAATGTCTTCTCGAAGGAGCGCATCCCGTTCGGTGGCGCGCTGCTGTCGCTCGACGACATCGAGAACGCGAAGATCCGCGAAGGCTTCCACGACCCGCGCATCCACTTCGCCATCAACTGCGCGGCGAAGAGCTGCCCTCCCATCCGCACCGAGGCGTATGCCGGTGACCGGGTCGACGCACAGCTCGACGATCAGGTACGGCGGTTTCTCGGCTCCATCCGCTACGGGAAGAAGGGCGACACCCTCGTCCTCCATGTCACGAAGATCCTCGACTGGTTCAGCAAGGACTTCGAGGAGTGGGGAGGCGGCCGCGCGGCCTTCATCCGCCGTTTCGTGACACCCGACAAGGAGAAGCTGATCGACGCCGCACACGGCGACATGACCTTCGACTTCGACGACTACGACTGGGCGCTGAACGATTGGAAGAGATGAGGGCAAGGGCGAAGGGCGAAGGAGGAAGGGCGAAGGGAAAGACGCCGCAACGAAATGTGACCCACGACCCACGAACAACGACCAACGACCCACGAACGACGACACTGGTTTTCCTCTTGCAGGCGCGACTGATGCGGACATGAAGTCAGAAGCGCACACGGATGCAAGGCTCCCGGCTCTGCCGTCGCAGGATTCGGTCGGTGCTTCGGAGGTCACGCTCTACCGCAGCATCGTCCGCATCAAGCGGGACCACGAACTTCTCGATCTCGGCATCTCGTTCTATGACGCCGAGACGACGGTGCAGTGGGGCTTCAACGCCGATCAATACTTCCACGCGGCGTCGACGATGAAGCTGGCCGTGCTCCTGGGCGTCTTCCGGCAGGTCGAGCGCGGCGAGCTCCCGCTCGATGCGCCGGTCCATGTCCGAAACCGCTTCACCAGCATCGTCAACCAGGAGCCGTTCATGCTCGATCTCGGCAGCGACGCCGACCCCGACGTCTACGGCCACCTCGGCAAGACCCTCACTGTGCGCGAGCTGGCCTACTGGATGATCACCAAGTCCAGCAACCTGGCCACGAACCTCCTCATCGACGTCATCGGCATCCGCACCGTGCAGCTCGCGCTGAAGGAGCTGGAGATCGACGGCATCCGCGTCCTGCGCGGAGTCGAGGACCAGGCGGCGTTCGAGGCGCACCTCAACAACGAGGTCACGGCCAACGGGCTGCTGAAGCTCCTGCGCGTCATCGCCGGCGGGAAGGCCTATTCGCAGAAGGCCAGCGATGCCATGCTGGAGATCATGCTCGACCAGCAGTATCGCAGCGGCATCCCGGCCGGTCTGCCCAGGACGGCGCGTGTGGCACACAAGACGGGCAACATCTCGACGGTGCATCACGATGCCGGTATCGTTTATCTCGACGGGCGCCAGCCGTACATCCTGGTAATCCTGACCCGGTTCGAGGCGGAGCAGGGACGGGGAACGGCAGTTGCGGAGGTGTCGCGCGACGTCTTTTCGGCGCTCGCCGGTCTGACGTATGAGTAATCCCGCCGAGAGGGCTGAAGCCGGTCCGTTGAAGGTCGTCGACGCATTCGATCTCGACGACGAGTTGCGCTCGCTCCTGAAGCCCGGCGAGATGGTGCGCGACGGGGAAGGCCGGCGCCATCGCCTGCCGCGCTACTTCTACGAAGTCCCTTCCCACGCGGCCTCGCTGGCGGTCCGCCTGTCTCCGCACTTCGGGCTCAACGAATTCGTGCTCGTCGATCTCAAGGAAGACCAGCGTCTTCAGCAGTTTCCGCGCTACGTGCCCTGCGCCGTCCGGCTGCTGGCCTTCTACCTCGAGCAGTTCCGCGCCGCCGCCGGAGCCTCGGTGCACATCGCCGTCAACGGCGGTTACCGGTCGCCCGCCCACAAGATGTCGCACGACGCCACACCGCACATGTGGGGTACCGCTGCCGACATCTACCGGATCGGAACGACCATTCTCCGGACGCGGGAGACCATCGACCGGTACAACGACCTCGCCGAAGACCTCAGCGACGACGTTTCCGTGCTCCCTTACGGCCACGTCACGGGCCTGAATGCCGATGATCACGTCCACGTCGACCTCGGCTATTTGACGATGGTGCCGCGCGCGATCAGCGAAGACCGGATGGAGGTCCCGCAGGAGAGCCGGCCCCGCTTCGCCTTCGAAGAACGGAGGCGGAAGGATCGGCGCTCGCGGGGAAGCGAAAATCCAGAGTCGTGAGCGCTTCCGGTGCGCCCGGCCTGAGGGACCTTCGTGGTTTGACCTGTCCCCCGGCTTCGCATGCAGAGCGAGGCACGCACCACGAACCGGCACCCTTTTCGCTATGTCTCTTGGTGCGCAGTCCCACCCGAATGCCTCGCTTCTCCGTCGATCGCAAGAACGGCAGCGCGCAGGAAGAACACCTGCAGAGCACGCGGCTCGGTATGCCTGTGATCGGCATGGAGTCGGAGTTCAACGTCTGGCTGGACGAAGTCGAGATCGACCCGAGACCGTTCTGGGATCACCCGGGCAACTTCATCGACCGGCCTCTGCTGCCGCGCGAGAAATCCTCCCTGCAACTGCCGACGGGCGGGGCGGTGTACTTCGACCGCGGCGTGATCGAAGTGGTGACGCCGGTCATCGAGCTGGCGCCCCGCTGCACGGCGCGCGTCGTGCGCAACCTCTGGGAGCAGATCGGATTCGTCCGCGACCAGCTCACGAAGTGGGGCATGGAGGCAGGGCACACCGTTCGCCTGAAGGCCTACAGCAGCCACTACAACATCTCCTACGAAATCCCCGTTGAAGAGCAGGAGCCGGGGCGGAACGAGAAGGCCCTGGCGCTCCTGCTGGCGTACATCCTGCCGGTGCCGGTCATGGTGGCGGGGGCGAACCGCCGCTCGACGGGCGTCGGTGTGCGCCCGCGCGGCGGGCGGATCGAGGTGACGGTCGACTTCACTCCCGATCCGGGTCTCACCATCGCCACGGCGACGCTCATCGTCGGAATCGTTCGCGCGGTGATGGCCTGGCCGAGCTATGAGCTGTCCATGCTGCAGACGATGGGTGTTCCGGTCGTGGAGGGTGTCGTCCCCGGCAAGCACACCACCCGCAAGGGATGGCTGACGAAGGACTTCCACTATCCGCACAGTCCGTACACGAGCGACATCGACGTGCGGATATGGAAGACGCAGCTCGGCACAGTCTGCTCGCTGCGGGAGCTGGCGTACGACGTGGCCTGGCACTTCCGCCGCGCGATCCGCCGATACTCCGACCCGTTCAGCTTCCGCTTGCTGTTCGCCATTCTCGAGGGACGGGCGCCGTCGCTGCTGGAGCTGACCGACCGGCCGAAAGCGTACGAAGACGTCGGCAATCTCTGCCGGTGGGGGTTGGTCCTGGAAGAGCTGCGCAGTTTCAGGCCGGCCGCTGACCCCGCCGCCCCGGCCAGCATCCCCCCCCCCCCTCCTCCCCACGTCGTCGAGCGTACCCGTGCCCGGGAAGAGCACCTGCAGGAGTTGGCCGCGGTCAACGCGGCATCGCGCTTCGAGAAGCATCTCGCGCCGCGCGATCCGCCCTCGTGGAAGGACGAGCCGCCCCGCACGAAGGTCACGCCCCCGCCTCCGGTTGCGCCGCCGAGTCAGCATCCGTCACGGACGCGCCCGCAGACATCGGCTCCGGCACGGCTTCTCGCCGGCCCCTATGTCGATCGTCGCGGCACCTCGCTTCTGCCACGGCGCACTGCCCGCCGCCCCGACCGCCGCAAAGCGGGTGAGCGCCGCCGGCACCCGTACGCGATCCCTTTCCCCGATCGCCGTCTAACCCGCTCCGCCTACGAGCAGGTCTTCCTCAAGATCGTCTCGGGCTCCCGCCTGCGCATGGACGGCGAAACGTACACCCCGGTGGGCATGAAGGGCTGGTACCACGCCCTCTTCCGCTGCGACGCCGACGGCGCCGAGAAGCTCGTCTCGATCGACGAACTGCTTGGGAAGATGCGGGATTGGGTGTGAGATTCGCTGATCGCTGGTCGTTGGTCGCTGATCGCCGATCGCTCAGCGAATAAGCGATAAGCGAATAAGCGAATCAGCGACTAAAGTAGCAGGTCCGTCATTCAGTCGAACGCCGCTCCCAGTCTTCTTTCAGCGCCTGCTGCGGAGAGCGGTCCTTCAGCCGCGGCCGCTCCAGGATCACGGCCAGCAGGTCGACCAGCCCCCACGTCAGAAAGGTCGACGCCGCGATCGTGAAGAGCTGCGTCGGGGACGAGAGGTTGAGCAGCAGGAAGAGCGCGACCGGCAGCAGGACGCCCATCACCACCACACCGATCACGAGTCGGATACGGGACACGGGGCGGTATTCAATCACAGGTTACTTGTGGGTTACGGGGTTACGTGGTTACGGGGTTGCTGAGCAGGGCCGTGAACAAGTCCAGTGACCTCGCAACCCCGCAACGCGTGGGCACCCTCACTGCGTCTCCACGCCGTTCTGTCCCGCGATCCGGTCGCCGAGCTCGGATTGATAGTCGTTGACTCGGGAGACGTAGTCGCGGGTCTCGCGGAAGGGAGGGATGCCGCCGAAGCGGCGCACGTTGCCCTCGCCGGCATTGTAGGCGGCGATGGCTTTCCTGGTGTCGCCGTGGAAGCGGTCGGTCAGGTAGCGGAGGTACTTCGCGCCGGCCGAGATGTTCTGCGCGGGATTGGTCAGGTCGCGGACGCCGAGCCAGCGTCCGGTGCGAGGCACGAGTTGCATCAGGCCGACGGCCCCGGCCTGGGAGCGTGCCACCGGGTTGAAACTCGATTCCGTGTGTACGACCGCCGCGACCAGTTCCGGCGGCAGAGCGTTCCTCTTCGCCTCCTGGTAGATGACGCCGCCGAACGGGACCTGGGACTGGAAGAAGGTGGCCCTGACCGACTCCGCGGCGTCCGCCACGACATGAACGACCTCCACCGGTGCCTCCGCCGCCGCCGCCGGCGCATCGGTGGCTACCTGGGCTACATCCTGCACCGCCGAGGACACGCCGCCGGTGACCTGGCTGGCGATCTTCCTGGCCGTGGCGAGATCCTCGGCGATTCCTGCCGCGGTCGCCGCTGGGGCGGGAGCGGGCGGAGCGGCATCCGGCGTATTGGCAAGAAGAGCCGGAGCCGTCGTCGTCGAGGCTGTTTCCGAGGGGGCCGGGATGGGGGCGGCGGGCGATACCGTCACCGCGCCGATCCCCGAATCCGGTTTCTTCTGCTTCTGATTCGTGTTCTGGTGCTGAGACAGGCCGAGTTTGGCCAGGGGAACCCCGAGAGCGCCGAGTGCCAGCGAGGCTCCCAGGCCCCAGACCGCGGTCTGCTTTCGCAGGGTGGCAAGGCGGCGCGCCGGCCTTACTTTTTGTACCTCTTCCCGCAATTCATGCCGGTGGTAGCCGTCGAGGAATCGCTCCTGGTAGGGCCTGCTAGTCTTGATCCGGGCCATGTCCGGCGTCTCCTTCTGCCAGTTATTTAGCAACGTCAGCGCCAGAATTCATCCGCGCAAGCTATTTCAACTGCAGCCACTTACGGTTGACAACGCCATCTGGCTGGCCTTGCCGTTTTGGCTCATCGATTGAAATGTGCTCAAATCGGGCCGGTATGAGGTACCTGACCACAGGATTCGCGGTCGCGCTGGCGGGCACATTGTTATTCGCCATGCCGGCCAGGGCGCAGAGCTACATGTGCGAGGAGCAGATCCACCTCGCCGATCAGGACATGGAGTGCTACCGCGAGGGGCCGCCCCTCGCGCACGTCGAGGTCCCGCCGTGCCCGCCGGACCCCGAGCCGGAGAATCCGTTCTACATCCGCCTGCTGAACTACGCGCGGCTGAAGCTGAATCACCGCATGACCGGCCTGGCCAGCTACTACTCCACCTCGCTCAACGGCACCCTGACGGCGAACGGGGAGCGCTATTACAACAAGAAACTCTCCGCCGCCCACCTCACCCTCCCCCTCGGCTGCTGGGTCGAGGTGACCTCCAGGGCCACCGGCCGCAAGATCCGCCTCCGGGTGAATGACCGCGGGCCGTACGTGCACAAGTTCATCATCGACCTCTCTCAGGCCGCCGCCCGTGCCCTCGGCGTCGATGTCGCCGAGGACCGGACGGTCGAGATCCGCGTCATCGCCATGCCCGGGGAGACACCGCTGCCGGAGGACTTCATCTACAGCGCGCCGGCTGCGGTCGCGGAGGAGGCGACTGCGGCGGCATCCGCAGCGGCTGCACCTGTGACGGCGGCGCCTGTAACGGTCGCACCGGTGACCGCGGCATTGCAGCGGCAACAGCAGTAGAGCCGAGCGCCGGAATCATTACGCCGGCAAGCTCAGGCAAAACGTGCTGCCCTCTTCCGGTTTCGAGTCGGCGGTGACCGATCCGCCGTGCTCCTCGGCCACGCGCCTGGCGAGGTAGAGGCCGTAGCCGGGTCCCCCTCCGCGCGCCTTGTCGAGCTTCAGGCCGAGGTCGAAGATCTGGCCGAGGTAGCGGGGATCGATGCCGATGCCGTTGTCCCGGACGCAGATGCGGTAGTGGCCGTCCACCGGTGCGGCTTCGATGGCCATCGTCCGCTCGCCCTTCGGACGGTCGTTGAAGAAGAGGGCGTTCGAGACGAGGGCGCCGAGGGCGTCGCGGATCTTCTCCGGGTCGGCGGTGACCGTCGGCAGATCCGCGGAAACGTCGACCTTCACGCCGCCTTCCTCGATCTGGAAGGTGTACTTGAGCAGCACCTCTTCGACGACCTCGCGGAGGGAAGTCGCGCGCCGGGCGTTCGGGCGGGAGAGGAGCTTGACCATGTGGGACATCTCGTCGAGGACGCGCTTCATCTGCTGCGCGCTGGAGCGGATGCGGCGGAGAAAGTCCTGGCCTTCTTCATCGAGACGGTCTTCATAGTCGGCGAGCAGAAGATCGCTGAAGCCGTCGATGGAGAAGATGGGCGACTTCAGGTCATGAGAGAGCACGCTGAAAAAGCGGACGAGCTCATCCTGCTGAATCGACTCCGGCCCCTGTCCGCTCGCGTCCACGGGGCGGAAGTGGCTGCAACTCGCTTGCCTAAGCCTTTCGGAAGACGGCCACTTGTCCTTCGCCGGCGATCTCCGTGGCTCCGCCGGCCCGGATGACGAGGGCCGTTTTCGGAGGAATGCCGATGCCGAGGCGCGTATCGGGGAGCGACATCAGGCGCCGGAGCATGGTGTCGTTGGCCGGGTCGAACCCCGTCTCCAGCACCGTCTCGCGCAGCCAGCCGAGGGCTGGGAGGGCGGCGGCGGTGCCGTGCATGTCGCGGGCGTGCGCGCCGAAACAGGCCGCAGCCGCACCGATGGCGGCGACCACGGTGCCGCTCGCGGCGGCTTCGCGGAGCGCCATATCGGCGGGCGATTCGTGAAGCGTGGCCAGGAGCTGATTCGTCACGCCGCCGCCGAGGTAGACGAGCCCTGCGGAGAGGATCGCGCTGAGGTTCTTACCGCGCCTGGCGTCGCGGTGGCGATACACCGGCACGTTGACGGTCGTCACACCGGGGTCGATGCCGCTGAAATACTTGCCGAGGTGCCCTGCGTACTCGGCAGATCCTGAGGCGGTTGGGAGGAAGGCGACCGTGCGGCGGTCCGGGGGCAGCGAGCGGAGCAGCAGCTCATCGACCTCCCGCGTCTCCCCGAACGAGAACTCGCCGCCGCCGATGAGCACGAGCATCTGGAAATCGCCGGCCAGATCGACGTGCAGCGGTTTCATCCTCCGCATCGTACACTCGCGTCATGGTTGCGATTGTGACAGGCGCCTCCACCGGACTCGGTCTCGAGATCGCCAAGCTGCTCGAGGCGCGCGGCACGCCCGTCACCGGCGTCTCCCGCCGCGGCGAGACCACTGTGCGCGGCGACGCCTCTCTCCGCGAGACCGCGCTTCGCGCCGTCGTTGCCGCGGAGGCCCGCAGTGCCGTCGATCTCCTCGTCAACTGCGCCGGCCTGGGCATCTACGGACCGGCCGGCTCCTACGACGACGCGGCCATCGACGCCCTGCTCCGCGCCAACCTCACCGCCACGATCGTCTTCTGCGAAGTGCTCGCGCCGCGATTCAAGGCAAACGGCGGCACGATCGTGAACGTCCTCTCCACCGCCGCCCTCACCGGCAAACCGAACGAGACCGTCTACTGCGCCGCCAAGTGGGGAGCCCGCGGCTACACCGAAGCACTCCGCGCCGAGGCGAAGGGGACGAAGCTGCGGGTGATCTCTGTCGCCCCGGGAGGGATGAACACGCCATTCTGGCCGGAAGCGCGTACCGACTTCATGGACCCGAAGGAGATCGCCGCGATCGTGGTGGATGCGCTCGAACGACGGGTGAACGTCTCGGAGCTGGTGATCACGCGGTAGCGGCCTACAGCCCCGCCACTTCCGTGATCTTCGAGCCCATCTCGCTCGGCGCCTTCACGACGTGAATGCCGGCTTCCTGCAGGGTGGCCATCTTCTCGGCGGCCGTGCCCTTGCCGCCGCTGATGATGGCGCCGGCGTGGCCCATGCGGCGTCCCGGAGGTGCGGTCTGCCCGGCGATGAAGGCGACGACCGGCTTAGTCACGTTCGCTTTCACGAACACGGCGGCGTCTTCCTCCGCCGATCCGCCGATCTCGCCGATCATGATGATGGCCTTGGTCTCCGCGTCGCTCTCGAAAGCGGCCAGGCAGTCGATGAAGTTCGTGCCCGGAAGCGGGTCGCCACCGATGCCGACGGCCGTCGACTGGCCGATGTGGCGGGTCGGGCCCACCGCTTCGTAGGGCAGCGGTCCGGGGCGGGAGGGCATTCCGGACCGTCCCGGCGTTGGGGGTTGGCCAGGCATGATGCCGATCTTGGCCTGGCCCGGCGTGATAATGCCGGGACAGTTCGGCCCGATCAGGCGCGAGGGCGTCGCGCCCGCGCCGATGTGGCGGGCGTTCGACTTCCGCAGGAAGTCGTGCGCCTTCATCATGTCGTTCACCGGGATGCCCTCGGTGATGCAGATGATCAGCTCGATGCCCGCGTCGGCCGCCTCCATCACGGCGTCGGCAGCGAACGGCGGCGGGACGAAGATGAGTGAACAGTTCGCCCCGGCCTTCTCCCGCGCTTCGCGGACGGAGTTGAAGACGGCGAAGCCTTCGTGGGTCGTGCCGCCCTTGCCCGGCGTCACTCCGCCCACGACGTTCGTGCCGTAGTCGCGGCAGCCGATGGCGTGGAACGTCCCCTCGCGGCCGGTGATGCCCTGAACGATGACTCGTGTGTTCTTGTCAGCCCAGATTGCCATGGTGTCTTTTCCTGGCGAGCGGGTGATGGCGAGGGGCGAGCGGGAATGAGCCCGCTCGCCGCTCGCCGTTCCCTGCTTACCGATATCACTTTCCTTGTGCCGCCGCGACGACCTTCTGCGCCGCGTCCCACATCCCGTCCGCGGTGATCAAGGGCAGGCCAGACTCGGCGAGGATCTTCTTCCCGAGCTCCACGTTCGTCCCTTCCAGCCGGACGACGACAGGCACGGGCAACCCGATCTCCCGCGACGCGTTGACGACGCCCTCGGCGATGCGATCGCCGCGCATGATGCCGCCGAAGATGTTGATCAGGATGGCCTTCACGTTCTTGTCGGAGAGGATGATGCGGAAGGCGTTCTTGACCTGTTCGGCGCTCGCGCCGCCGCCCACGTCGAGGAAGTTGGCCGGCGAGCCGCCCGCCAGGGCCACCACGTCCATCGTGGCCATGGCCAGGCCGGCGCCGTTGACCATGCAGCCGACGTTGCCGTCGAGCTTGATGTAGTTGAGGCCGTACTTCGACGCCTCCACCTCCAGGGGGTCCTCTTCGTGGAGGTCGCGCATCTCGATGACGTCCTTGTGCCGGAAGAGAGCGTTGTCATCGAAGTTCATCTTGCAGTCGAGGGCCAGGACGTTCCCTTCCTTCGTGACAAGGAGGGGATTGATCTCGGCCAGCGACGCGTCGGTCTCGAGGTAGCAGCGCATGAGCTTCTGCACGAAATCGACGCACTTCTTGTACGCGTCGCCGGTGAGGTCGAGCGCGTTGGCCACGGCCCGGGCCTGGAAGGGGATCGTGCCGAGGACGCCGTCGACCGGCTCGCGGTGGATGGCGGTGGGGTCCTTTTCGGCGACTTCCTCGATCTCCATGCCTCCCTGCTTCGAGGCCATGATCACCGGCATGCCGATGCGGCGGTCGAGGGTGATGCCGAGGTAGAGCTCCTTGTCGATATTCAGCGCTTCCTCGATCAGCACCTTCTGCACGAGCCGCCCTTCGGGACCGGTCTGGTGGGTGACGAGGGTCATGCCGATCATCTTTTTGGCCAGGTCCGCTGCCTCGTCCGGGTCCTTGGCCAGCTTCACGCCGCCGCCCTTGCCGCGGCCGCCGGCATGGATCTGCGCCTTGACCACCACGCGGCCGCCCAGCTCCTTGGCCGCCTGCCGCGCGTCTTCGAAATGGTCGACCACCACGCCGCGAGGCGTCGGGACGCCATAACGGTGGAGGATTTCCTTCGCCTGGTATTCGTGGACTTTCATAGCGGGCGGCGTTTTATCACATGATGACGGCGTGAATCCGCCTCCGGTCCGGCCCGTTGCGCCGCCCGTGCAGCTAGACAGTGAGCTCGTCATCGAGCCGTCCGAGCTCGTGGCCGGCGGCGCGGCGCTGGCGAAGGTCGACGGCTTTCCGCTCTTCGTGCCGGAGATCTATCCCGGCGACGTGGCCCGGGTGCGGGTGGTCGAGGTGAAGAAAGGCTTCGCCCGCGGCGAGCTGGTCCGGCTGGAACGTCCCAGCCTGTTGCGTCGTACGATCCCGTGCCCGGTCGCCGGCGAATGCGGCGGCTGCGACTGGACGGCGTTGCGCCTCGATGCCCAGCTCGCGGCGAAGGAGCGAATCCTGCGGGAATCGCTGCGGCGGATCGGCAAGCTGATGGACATCCCGCCGATCACGCTCCACCCCTCGCCGTTGAACTACCGCCTCCGCTCGCGACTCCATACGGAAGGGGAGCGGACCGGCTTCTACGCCACGCGCTCGCATCAGGTCATCCCGCTCGTGCCGGAGTGCGAGGTGGTCGGTCCGCTCACGGCCGCCGCCATCACGAGCGCCGGGTCCGGCGTCGAGCCTGCCCAGGGTGACAGCTGCGTGATCTGGGAGCTCGACGGCCGCCTCATCGATGACGAGCGCGAGATCGCCATCGAGGTCGATCGCTACCGTTTCCAGCTCACGACGGACGCGTTCTTTCAGGTCAACCGGCACCTGCTGGCCACGATGCTCCGGCTCGTGCGCGGCCACGCGGAGCGGACGCTCGACAAAGGGCGTGCCGTGGACCTCTACTCCGGCATCGGCTTTTTCACGGCGCCGCTGGCCGACGTTTTTGAGCGCGTGTTCGCGGTGGAAGGCTCGGGCCTCTCCCATCGCTGGGCCGTGGCCAACGCCGCGAAGAATGTCGAGGTCCTGAATGCGCCGGTGGAGCGGTGGATCGAGCATCTGCCGCGGGCGGCGTTCGTCTTTCTCGACCCGCCGCGCAGCGGCACGAAGCCGGAAGTGATCGACCGGATCGCGAAGCGAACTCAGGAGGTCATTTGCTTCCTGGCCTGCGATCCCGTAACCTTCGCCCGCGACGCGAACCGGCTGACCGCGTCGGGCTGGCGTCTGGCCGCCCTCGACCTCCTCGACCTTTTCCCGAACACCCATCACCTGGAGACCCTCGCTCGCTTCGAGCGTGCGTGATCGCCTTGATTCCGACGGTTCCGACGTCCCCGACGTCCCGGCCGCCCTCCCGCTCCTGGCGTTCGCCCTCGGCCTGACCTGGCCGGGCGGCGTCTTCGGCTGGCTGGCGATTGCCGTCCTGCTTCTCGCTCTGCGCCGCCCGCGGTTGGCCCTGGTCGTTTTCGCGCTTTCCGCCGGCATGGTCCTCGGAACACACGACGGCTCGCGGCGCGCGTCGGAACGCGCAGCGATCGAGCACCTGCCAAGCGGCGCGTTCGCGACTGTCGAGGCGCCGCTCGATCATGACTGGGCGGCGCGGCCGGGCGCGTACGTGCTGCGCGTGCGCCGCTTCCGGGTGAATGGAACCGGCATCGGGCAGCCGCTCGCCATCACGGCACCGTTTGCGCCGCCGGCTATCGGCATGAGCGCAGGCGTCCGGCTGCAGGCGTCCGTCCGGCTGAATGAGCGGGGCGAATTCACGGCCCACGTGAAGTCGCCGCGGCTCCTCGAGTACTCGGGGCGGCTGCCGTGGTGGCATCCGGCGACGTGGAACCGGGCCCTGGCGGAGCGGCTGCGGCCGTATGCACGCGAGCATCCGGCGGAGGTCGCGCTCGTCGAGGCCGTCGCCCTGGGGCGGAGCGAGCGGCTGGACGACGCGACCCGCGAGAGCTACCGGCGCGGCGGCACGTATCACCTGCTCGTCTTCTCCGGCCTGCAGATCGCGCTCGCCGCCGGTGCCATCGCCCTGCTGTTGCGCTGGCTGCACGCGCCGCGCGCCTCCGACTGGTCGCTGCTGGGGTTCGCTGGTTTCATCCCGCTCTTCATCGGACCGGCGGCCTCCGTCTCCCGAGCCTCGATCGCCATCGGCCTGTACGCTGCAGCCCGGCTCCTGCACCGGCCGACGACGCTGGAGAACCTCTGGTGCGTGGCCGCGCTGCTGCAGTTGATCGCCGCTCCCGCCGACTTGACCGAGGTCGCGTTCCAGTTCACTTATGCGGGCGCGGGCGCGCTGCTGTTCGTGGGCCGGCGCGTGACGGTATGGCGCCGGCTTGGCTTCGCCGTCGTGGCGGAGCTGGCTCTCACGCCTCTGACGCTCTACCACTTCCACCAGTACGCGATCGGCGGCTCACTGCTCACGTTGTTGCTGCTGCCGCTGCTCGTGGCCATGCTGGTCCTGGCGGTGCTGACCTGCGCCGTTCCCTGCGGGCCGCTGCTGGCCGTGATCGGGGGGCTGCATCGCTTCTGTGAGGCGCTCAACGGCTTCACCGGCGATACGCTCCGGCTCTCCGGATTCTTCGCCGCACCTCCGCGGTGGTCGCTGGTTGTCGCTGCGATCGTCGCCCTCCTGGCGATCGCCTTCCTGGAGCGGCGGCGTGTGCTCGTCATCGTCCTGGCCATGCTTCTGCCCACAGGTGCGGCGATCGCGAAGCATCTCGCGAACCGCGAGGTCGCGGAGCCGCGCCTGACGATGCTGGACGTCGGGCAGGGAGATTCGATCGTCGTACGCGACGGGCGTAGCGTGCTCCTCGTGGACGGCGGCGGCCGCAATGACGCGCCGCGTTTCGGTGAGATGACGCTGCTGCCGCTGCTTGTCGATCGCGGCATCCGGCGCGTGGACATCGTCGTGCTCACCCACGTCCATCCCGACCATTGCGGCGGGCTGCCCGCCGTGGTGAGCCGGCTCGACGTGGGGGAGGTGTGGATCACGCCGCGCCGGTTCCGCGGGGATTGCGCGCAGCGGCTGCTGGAGGCCATCGCGCTGCGGAGCGTGCCCATTCGCCTCATTCACGGAGGCGAGCGGACGACGCTCGGCGGGCTGAGGATTGCGGCCATGACCGCCGACCGGACGTTCAAGCACGGCACCGACAACAACGCCTCGATCGTTCTGCGCGTCGTCGCCGGCCGGCGGACGGTCCTCCTCACCGGGGACATCGAGCGGGAGGCGGAGGCGTCGCTCGCGGCCGCCTTCAACTTGCGGGCGGATATTCTCAAGGTGGCCCATCACGGCAGCCGCACTTCGAGCACGGAATTGCTGCTCGCGGCCGTCCAGCCGCGCCTGGCCCTCATCTCCTGCGGGCGAGGCAATCTCTTCGGTCATCCGCATGCCGCGGTGCTGGCGGCGCTGGCCGTCCATCACGTCCGGACGCTCCGTACCGACCTCCAGGGAACGATCGAAGTCGAGCTTGTCAGCGGCAGATGTTTGACAGCGCTCGACAGGCCGCCCTAGAGTGATGGGACCTTGTCTTCGACGCTCCTTCGCCTCGGTCTGTGGACGACGCTGATCACGGTCGTCCTGTACGTACTGCGCGAGTCGTATGAGGGGATGCCCGCGGCCGAATTCTTCGCCACGCCGCTGCTCCAGAAAGTCCTCGTGGTCGGCGTCTTCCTCGTCGTCTCCGGCATCATCGCCCGGGTCTTCGAGAAGGGGGCGGCGAAGGTCGTCCCCAAGAACCGCTGCGCGGTCTGCCACACGCCCGTGGTGCACGGCGCGATCTACTGCCGCAACCACCTGCGCAGCGTGCTGGCCCGCGAAGACGAGCGCGAGCGGACGCAGATCCGCCGGCGCGCCAAGTCGTAGCCCAGTGCCGAGTGCTGAGTGCCGAGTGCCGAGTGCCGAGTCGGGACATGAGGCACGGGTGCGTCCTGAGAAATAATCTGTCCCATTCGATGCCTCCTCAGCATTCAGTACTCGACACTCAGGACTCTCCTCCGATCCTGGTCGTGGCCGGACCGACCGGTGCCGGCAAGTCCCGGCTGGCGATGCAACTGGCGGAAGAGCTGGGCGGGGAAAGCGTCAATTTCGACTCCGTGCAGATCTACCGCGGCTTCGACATCGGCAGCGCCAAGCCCGGGCCGGAAGAGCGGGCACGAGTACCGCATCACCTGATCGACATCATCGAGGCGGAGGACGAGTTCAACGCAGCGGATTTCGCGGTGCGTGCGCGCGCCGCGATCCGGGACATCACCGCCCGCGGGGGACGGCCGATCCTGGTGGGCGGCACGTTCTTCTACCTGCGTGCCCTGCTGGCCGGACTGCCGGAGATGCCGGCCCGCGATGAAGCGATTCGGAAGCGCCTTCGCGCCGCGGCGTCGCGGCCGCGGGGTCCGCGATGGCTGCATGCATGGCTGTCGAAAATCGACCCGCAAAGTGGTAGAAAGATCGCCCCGGCGGACCGGCATCGCGTCGAGCGCGCCCTGGAGGTATGGATGGCGAGCGGACGGCCGATCTCGAGCTGGGAGCGGCCGGCAGGATCAGCGGCCGGGGAGATTCCGGCGATCCAGATGGGTATGAGGATGGAGCGGCAGGCACTGGTCGCGGCGCTCGACCGGCGTGTCGATGCGATGTATGCGGCCGGGCTCGTCGACGAGACGCGTGACCTGCTGGCGCGACACCGGCGCGATGCGCGGCCGTTCGGCGCCATCGGCTACGCCGAGGCGGTGAAGGTCGTCGATGGCGCGCTGGACGCCGCCGCTGCCGCGGCCGAGACGAAGCGCCGCACGCGCGCCTACGCCAAGCGGCAGATGACCTGGCTGCGCTCGGAGAGAAACGTTCAGTGGCTCGATGCCACCAATCCGGCAGAGACATTCGCCGCCGCACTGCGGCTGGCCCGAGGGTGATGTGAAACGGATTCCGACTCTTGTATTGATCGCCGTAGCGACCCTGCTCGCGGCGTGCAACCCGCCAACTGTGCCTCCTCCCGCGCCGCAGCCGGGCGGCGCGGAGCGCTACCTCGTCGATCCGCGCGTCGGCGTGCCGCCGGCGCCCCGGAACCTCGACACGAAGTTCGATCTCGCCTGGCGTTACATCGTCACGGACAACCGGCTCGAGGCGACCAAGGCCCTCCTGGCCATCGTGCGCCGCAATCCGGACTACCTGCCGGCCCAGCTCGCCCCGGTCGTCTTCCTGCTGCGCGACCGGCAGCTCGACCGTGCCCGCCTGCTCGTGGACTCGCTGCTCGACAAACACCCGCGGTACACCGCGGCCAGGGTCTACCGCGCCGAGATCGCCGTGGCCGCGGGAGAGACGCAGCGCGCCTACGACCTCTATCGCGCCCTGGCCGCCGAGCCGGAAGCGCCCGAGCTGGTGCGCGAGCGCATCCTGGAGCTGCGGCGTGCCATCTTCGACGGACTGGTGGCGAACGCCCACGCAACGACCGACACGGAGGCCATCCACCTGCTCCGCGCGGCCCTGGACATCGATCCCGCCGCCGTTCCCGTGCGCATCGAGCTGGTGCAGAAGCTCGTGGCCGCCCGCGCCTTCGACGATGCCCGCAAGGCGCTCGATCCGCTGCTCGCCGGTGCGGACGCCGACCGCACCGAGGTCCAGGCGGCGCTGGCCGAGATCGAGATCGGGCATGGCCGCTACCAGGAAGCGATCGTCCGCTACGAGCGCATCGTCCGCCGCGACGCCCGCTACGCGTCCCGCCTCGACCAGATCAAGGAAGACTACGCCGCCGCCAATATGCCGCTGCAGGTACAACGCGCCCTGGAGACCGAGTCGATCAATCGCGCCGACCTGGCCGTGCTGATGTATTGGAAGATCGTCTCCATCCGCTTTGCCACGAACGTTCCCTCGCCTCCCATCGCCGTCGACGTCGACGTCCTCGGCCGCGACGAGCTCGTCCGGGCCATCGCCCTCGGCCTCTATGTCGTCGATCCCGTGACGCGCCGCGTCGGTTCGGGCACCACGGTCAACTCCACGAGCCTGACGCGCATCGCGGCACGCGTGCTTCTCCTCCGCGGCGCGAACTGCTCCCGCCAGGCCACGGGCGAGTCGTCGGACCTGGGTCGCGCGCAGAGAGTGCTGGCCGCCTGCAACGTGGCCGACCCGATGCTGACCCTCGGTGCGGACGTCCCCGTGAGCGGCCGGGCCGCGGCGAAGGTGGCGGAAGAGATCGATCGGGCCCTGCGGTGATCTGGTCGTTCCGAAGTCCTGCGCGCCTCTCGGTGCGCGTGCTAACGTCGCTCGATGGCTTCGGGAGCGCACGCTGGGACGTTACTGCGGGAATGGCGTCAGCGCCGCCGTCTCACCCAGCTCCAGCTTGCCTGTGAAGCCGAGATCTCGACGCGGCATTTGAGCTTCGTCGAGACCGGCCGCGCGCAGCCCAGCCGCGAGATGCTGGTGCACCTCTCCGAGCAGCTAGACATCCCGCTGCGCGAACGCAACCGACTGCTCGAGGCGGCGGGCTATGCGGCGCTCTATCCGGAGCGGCCGCTGAGCGCGCCGCCGCTGGAACAGGCGCGCCAGGCCGTCGATCTGGTGCTGAAGGGGCACGAACCGTATCCGGCGCTGGCCATCGACCGCTACTGGACGCTCATCGCCCACAACCGCTCCGTGGCGCCGTTCCTCGTTGGAGTCGAGCCCGCCCTTCGCCAGCCGCCGATCAACCTGCTGCGCTTCACGCTGCATCCGGGCGGTCTCGCGCCGCGCATCGCCAACCTCGGTGAGTGGCGCGTTCACCTCCTGGCGCGGCTGCACCGCGACATCGAGCTCACCGGCGATCCCCGGCTCGCCGAGCTGATGGCCGAAGTGCGGGCCTATCCGGCGCCGGCCGCCGCAGGGATCCGCGACTATGGAGGTGTCGTCGTCCCGATGGAGCTGGTCACGAACGGCGTCACGCTGCAGTTCTTCAGCACGACCACGGTCTTCGGAACGGCCGTCGACATCACCCTCGCCGAGCTTGCCATCGAGGCGTTCTTCCCGGGCAACGCGGAGACCGCGGAGATCCTGCGCCGCTTTACCTCGTAGGTAATCGACTCTCGTCACTCCTGCGCGTATTCATGTGCGCAGGAGGATCGATGAATCGACGAGACCTGCTCAAGTCCGCCGCGTGCGCGGCCACGGGCGCGGCGCTGCTCGCGACCACCGCGGAGTCGCTGCTTGCCGCCGCACCGGCCAAGGCTGCGAAGGCGCCGGCACCGTTTGTTGAAACGCCCGACCACGTGCGGCTCTTCTGCCGGGAGTGGGGTGAAGGCAAGCCCGTCGTGTTTCTCCACAGTTGGGCGAACAACGCCGATCTCTGGCAATACCAGATGGTCCATCTCTCCGAGCACGGGATGCGCTGCATCGCCTACGACCGGCGCGGGCACGGCCGATCGACCGATCCCGGCCGCGGGTTCGACTTCGACACGCTGGCGGGCGACCTGGCCGTAGTACTCGACGCCTTCGACGTCCACCGTGCGACGCTGATCGGGCATTCGATGGGCTGCGCCGAGATCGTGCGTTACGTGGCGCGCTTCGGCACCAAACGGGTGGCACGAATCGTTCTCGTTGCGCCAACGCTGCCGTTTCTTCTGAAGACCGGCGACAACCCGGAGGGCTTCGACCGGAGCGCGTTCGAGCACCTGCGGGCGAGCTGGTTTCGCGATTTTCCGAAATGGCTGTCCGACCATTCGCGGCCGTTCTTCGTGCCCGAGACCTCGGACGAGATGATCCGGTGGGGGCTGGGCATGAGCGCGCAGACGTCCCTGAAGGCCGCCATCGAGTGCAATCGCGCCGTGACGGAGACCGACTTCCGCGCCGACCTGCCGAAGATCAACGTTCCCACGCTGATCATCCAGGGAGACAAGGACGCGTCGGCACCGCTGGAGCGCACCGGGCGCCGGACCGTGGCCCTCATTCCGGGGAGCGAGCTTCGGGTCTACGAGGGAGCGCCGCACGGCCTGATGCTGACGCACATCGACCGCCTCAATGCCGATCTGGCGGCGTTCATCGGATCGTGAGAACAGCGACAGCCGGCTACGAATGGATAGTTACTTTGCTCCGACCGGTGACGCCGTACTAAGTACTTCATTCGCCAACTTCGATCACGCGGCGAGCGGAAGGGCGGCCA
>CAZYTO010000049.1:0-24375 GCA_964650405.1 uncultured Thermoanaerobaculia bacterium
CCGTCACACCACGATATCAACGTCAGTGAGCAGATCCTCGGCGGCGGCTTCTCCTGCCGCCTGAGGAACGACATCCGGACCAAGCGGGGCCTCGCCTACGGCGTCGGCGGCGGCATCAACAGCGACTGGGATCACCCCGCGCTCTTCCGCGTCTCGGCCGGCACGAAGAGCGGCACGACGGTGGAAGCGCTCAATGCCATCCGCAACGACATCAACGATCTGACCACCCAGCCGTTCACCGAGCAGGAAGTGGCGGACGCGAAGCAGACCCTGCTCAACGCGTTCGTCTTCACCCGCGACTCGAAAGCGAAGACCCTCGGACAGCGCATCGAGCTGGAGTTCTACGGCTACCCGGCCGAGTGGTACGACCGGTACGTGGCCGGCATCGAGAAGGTCACCCCCGCCGACGTCGAGCGCGCGGCCAAGAAGTACGTCACCCCGAATCAGCTCGCCGTCCTCGTGGTCGGCAACGAAAAGGAATTCGACAAGCCCCTCTCCTCCGTCGGAACCGTGTCGACGATCGACATCACCATCCCCGAGCCCGGCGCCAAGCCATCGGCCGGTCCGAAACCCGGCGCGGCGGCCGGCAGCACGGGGGCTGCCACCGCAGCTCCCGCGGCCGCGGCTTCCAGCGGCAACGCGGCCGGCCTGGCCCTCGCCAAGAAGGTGCAGGACTTCGTCGGCGGCAAGGCCAAGATCGAGGCCGTCCAGGCGGTGCACACCGTCGGCAGCATGAAGACGAAGACCCCGAACGGCGACATGGAGATGGAAGTCGACACGCTGATCGCCTTCCCGGACTCACGCCGTACGGTGATGAAGACGGGCATGGGTGAGATGACCATGGTCTCCTCGCCCCAGGCCTCGTTCGTCATCACGCCCATGGGCACGCAGGACCTCCCCTCGTCGCAGCGGGACGCGAACAAGTCCGAAGCCAAGGTCGACATGCTGGCCGTGCTCAAGAACGTCGGCAAGCCCGGCTACATCTTCGCCGTGACCGGCAACGAGAAGGTCGGCGACGTCGACGCCGCGGTGCTCGAGATCTCCGCGGACGGCACCAGCGTGAAGTGGTGGGTCGATCCCGCCACCGGCCGTCCCCTCCGCCGTACGTCGCGGGCCCGCATGGGCGGCGAGATGCTGACCACCGTCGGCGACTGGAAGATGTTCGGCGGCCTCAACTTCGCCACGACGTTCAGCAGCACCGCCAACGGCGAGCAGGTCGCCAGCGGAACGCTGACCAACATCGAAGTGAATCCGGCCGTCGATCCGAAGCTGTTCGAGAAGCCGGCAGCCAAGTAGAAACAAGGCTGAAAGGCTGAAAGGCCAGAAGGCTGAAAGGGCGGGCTCCGCTCTTTCAGCCTTCCCGGCGCTCCCGTAACTCATAGAGAACGCGGGAGCGCCGGCATCGCGGACGGCTGGCTTGGGCGCCTCTCCAACCGCCTCGTGTGGCCGCTCCGTGCCCTGCGTCACGGCCAGAATCCCGCGGCGGTACAATGATTGGGACTCTGCGCGACGTTGGAATGGGCGCTCGGGGTTCCGTGCGTCTGCCCGGTCGCGGGCGGTGAAAATGCAGGCTCACCGCTTGCGCCCCATCGCCGGCAGCGAAACGCCATGCTTCGTCCGAACATATCGGCAGCAATGCCGAAAGGAGCCTCTGACTTGAAGATTCGGCCGTCTCTCTCCATCGCCGCACTTCTGGTCGTACTCGCAGCACTGGTCGCATTCCCCGCGGCGGCCACGGTCTTCGCACCGGCGACCGACCGGCAGCTCGCCGACCGCGCGGATGCGGTCGTCATCGGCAACGTGCTCGATGCCGCGGCGCACCTCCGCGCCGACGGCTACGTGGAGACCGAAGTCCACGTCGTCGTCGAGGACACGCTGAAGGGCAACGCCCGCGGTGTGATCACGCTCGTGGAGCTGGGCGGCATCGCCGGCAACCGCGTGACGTTCATCTCGGACAGCGCAAGCTACACGCCGGGCGAGCGGGTCATGGTCTTCCTCCGCCAGCGGCAGGACGGGACGTACTTCACGGCCTCCATGGCCCTCGGACGCTTCGCCATCCGCGACGACGTCGCCATCCGCGAAACCAGCGAGACGGGGCGCGAGGCCCGCAACGTTCGCGACTTCGCGCAGTTCGTGCGCGCCGTGAATGCCGGCGGCTCCCCGGCAGCCCCGGCGCACGTGACCGTTGCGAACACCTTTCCGAAGACGACCAACGGCAGCGCGAAGAACTACGCGCTGACCGCCAGCGGCATGCCCGTGCGCTGGCCGGGATGTTCTCCCGTCCCTTGCGCCGGCACGCCCACGGTCAGCGTCTCGTTCCTGCGGAAGGGCCCTGAACCAAGCCCCGGCGGACTCGCCTCCGGCCTCGCCGCCTGGACGAATGACCCCAACTCCTTCGTCACGCTCACGGATGGCGGCGCGTACACGGGGCCGGCCACGGCGCCCGATGCCAACGACAACCTCAACGTCATCTACTACAACTACAGCGGCGCCTTCACCGGCGTCTGCGACGGCGGGCTGGCCTGCACCCTCGGCAGCGGCGGCTTCACCCATACGTACGACGGCGATACCTGGGTGGCGATCTCCGACGCCGACATCATCCTCTCGTCGAGCGTCTCCGCCGGTCAGTATCCCTCCCTCATCACCCACGAGCTCGGCCACGCCATCGGCATCCGCCACTCCGACCAGGGGACGCCGAGCTGCAGCAGCGCCATCATGAACTCCAACGTCCCGGTGTCGTTCGGCACAACGCTGCAGCAGTGGGACAAGGACGCCGTCGATTCGCTCTACGGCAGCGGGCCCGTCTGCGTGACGCCGGTCATCACCGGTACGACCGGCGGCGGCACGGTTCCCGCCGGGTCGACAGCCACGCTCACGGTCAGCGTCGGAGGCACCTGCCAGACCTTCACGTACCAGTGGTACAGCGGGACCTCCGGCGACATCTCCACTCCCGGCGGCACCAACAGCAACAGCTACACGACGCCGCCCATCACCACCCCGTCGAACTTCTGGGTGCGCGTGTCCAACGGCTGCGGCCACGCCGACAGCCAGACCATCACCGTCACACCACAGGCCTGTGTGGCGCCGAACATCACCCTCCAGCCGGCGAGCCAGAATGTCCCGGACGCCAACACCGCTGCCTCGCTGCAGGTTGGTCACGGCGGCTCGACGCCGTTCACCTACCAGTGGTACCTCGGCGCGAGCGGCGACACGTCGCACCCCATCTCCGGCGCCAACCAGCGGACCTTCACGACGCCCCTCCCCTCACCGCTGCAGGCGTCGTACTGGGTCCGCGTGTCGAATTCGTGCGGCTTCGCCAACAGCGATGCCGCCATCGTCAGCGTGGCCGCCGGCCCCTGCGTCCTCCCCGTCATCACGCGGCAGCCGCAGGCCGTCCTGGTCACCACATTCGCCCCCGTCAACTACCTGATCGCCGGAGCCAGCGGCGCCAACTCGTACAACTGGTTCCAGGGCAATGTGGGCGACACGAGTCATCCCATCCCCGGCGCCACGCCGTCGAATACCCGCTTCGTGGCGCAGCTCTACGCCGACCTCCTCGGTCGCACGACGGACGCCGGTGCCGCCGTCTTTGTGACCGCGCTCGACAACCACGTCTCGACGCGGCAGATCACGGCGCAGGTGATCATGAATTCGACCGAGTACCGCACGAACCTGCTCAACGGCTGGTATCAGCTCTACCTCCATCGCTCACCCTCGCCCGCCGAGGTGTCGTTCTGGCTGCCGGCCTTCGCGGTGCCCTTCACCGACGAGCAGATCGAATCGCAGATCGTCGCCTCGCCGGAGTACCTGGCGCTGTCGGGCGGCACGAACGCCGGCTGGATCTCCCGCCTCTTCAGCGACGTCCTCGGGCGCTCGCCGAGCGCCGGTGAGACCTCTTCCTTTACCACGCTTCTCGGCTCCAACTCGCGCATGGCCGTCGGCCTCAGCATCCTCAACAGCCTCGAAGCGCGCACGATCCGCGCGGGCGGATGGTTCAACCGCTACCTCCGCCGCCCCGCCACCGGGCCGGAGCTCTCCACCTACGCCGCCGGGCTGGGCTCGTTCCCCGACGAACAGGTCCTGGCCACACTCCTCAACTTCGACGAGTACTTCAACTTCCCCACCATCGCCATCATTACCAACGCCACCGCGGTGAGCGGCAACTACTGGGTGCAGGCCGTCGGCGGCACCTGCGCCGGCTCGACCAACAGCAACGCGGCCGCGGTCGGCGCAGGGGGAGCTTGCCCTCCCCTCTCCATTCCGATCATCTCCGGCAACGGTGCCACGATCAACGTGGGTGAGATTCCGCCGCTCTACATTCCGTTCCTCAGCAACGTCGGCGCCCTGGGCATCCCGACCTACCAGTGGTACCGCGGCGCCACCGGCGACACGAGCAATCCCATCGACGGCGCCACGACCGAAGTGCTGAACGCTCCCTCCAACACCGTCGGCACGGCCCAGTTCTGGGTGCGCATCGGCACGCTCTGCGGCAACTTCAACAGCGCCACGGCCACGGTGACCGTGCTCTGCGCCGCGCCGAAACCGGTCCTCTCCGTCCAGGCGGCGGCATCGTCAGATACCTCCTACTCCGTCTCGCTCCTCGTGAACAGCGCCGTGACGAACAACTTCGAGTACCAGGAGTCGCTCACCCGCGACTTCACGGGCCCGATCACGACGTCGATCAACTCTCTCAAGATCCTCATCCCGGCCAAGCACGTCACCACGGACACGCGCTACTACTACCGCGCCCGTGCCTTCGCGGCGTGCAACAGCCAGCCCGGCCCCTACTCCGACATCGCCAGCATCCTCATCATCGCCGTCGCCGGACCGAACGCGCAGCCGAACAGCGTCAACCCGACGTTCAGCAAGTGCGAGGACGGGACGGACTGCTCGCACAACATTCCGTTCTTCATCAGCGGCTTCCCAGCCAACGGTAAGACCGCGCAAACGAAGGGCAAGGCGGCCCAGTCCACGGACACGACGCCGCTGGCCGGCAACGACACCTACAGCGTCACCTCCGACAAACCGTTCATCACCGTCACACCGGCCAGCGGCCCGCTGCCGCCGGAGGGCGTCACGGTCAACGTGCACATCGCCGACGCCGACTTCCAGGAAGGCTCCACCGAGGCCACGCTGACGGTGACGAAGACCCAGGGCGGCTCCGGCAAGCTCGGCCCGAACGGCACGTCGTCCACCGGCGTTCCCGTGTCGATCAACCTCGTGGCTCCGTCCACGCCGAAACCGAAGGACAGCAACCCGCCCATCAACACCCTCCTCATCCCCGCCGTGGCCCACACCGAGGGCATCGGCGCGCACTTCCAATCCGACGTGAGGATCACCAACACGTCCACGCAGGGCATCACCTACCAACTGACGTACACGCCCACCGCCATCGAC
Organism: uncultured Thermoanaerobaculia bacterium; assembly: GCA_964650405.1. GTDB lineage: Bacteria > Acidobacteriota > Thermoanaerobaculia > Gp7-AA8 > Gp7-AA8 > CAZYTO01. Next base: position 5,398 of record CAZYTO010000049.1, read on the forward strand.
GGCACGACCGACGGCAAGACGACCACCATCAACATCGCCGGCGGCGACACGAAGGCCCTCAACGACATCGTGGAGGCGTGGTACGGCGCCGGCTCGGCGGGCGAAGGAGGCGTGGGCACGCTGGAGATCCGGCCCATGAACACCTCGGGGAAGATCGGCGACGTCAACATCAACCTGGCCACCGTCGCCTCCAGCCGCACGTACAACCTGACTTCGAACGGCACCTACGGCCAATTCATCCCGGCCCTGCCCCTGGCCAGCTTCCTCGGCAAGAGCGACGTCTCAAAGATCTCCCTGCAGCAGATCGCGCAGAGCAGCTCCTTCCGCACCAACGTCGGCCTGGTGGAAGGCGCCGGCCAGCCGGCGGACATGATCCTCACCCTTTTCAACGCCGGCGGCGCGCAGGTGGCACAGCGCACGTTCTCGCTCAGGCCCTTCGAGCACCAGCAGCAGAGCCTCTCCGGCCTCTTCCCCGGCACGACGCTCGCCGACGGCCGCCTGCAGGTGGAGGTCACGAGCGACGGCGGCAAAGTCACGGCCTACGCCTCCGTCCTCGACAACATCACCAGCGATCCCCTGCTGGTCTTCCCCGTCGATCCGTCGAAGGCCGCCACCACGCGCGTGGTCGTCCCCGGCATCGCGGAGCTGAACAACCCCGGCTCGAACTTCCACAGCGACATGCGCATCTTCAACGGCGGCACGACCGACGCGAACGTGACGCTGTCGTACACGAACGCCAACGTCCCGGCCGTGCAGGTCAACGTCAAGGCCGGTCAGGTCGTGGCCTACGACAACATGCTGAAGACGCTCTGGAACCTCGACGGCACGGGCGGCGCGGTCATCGCCGCGACCGACACGGCCACGCCCATCGTCGTCACGGCCCGCACGTACAGCCGGGACGGGAACGGCGGCACCTACGGCCAGTTCATCCCTGGCGTGACCGCCAACGACGCCACGGGCAACGGCGAGCGGCCATTGCAGGTCGTGCAGCTCGAGCAGTCGCCCGCCTTCCGTTCGAACCTCGGCCTGGTGGAGGTAACCGGCAATCCGGTGACGCTCGACATCGCGCTGTTCTCTCCGGACTCGAAGGTGGCCGCGCACGTGCAGAAAACGCTCAACGGCTTCGAGTTCTCGCAGCTCGGCTCGATCTTCATCTCCGTGGGCTTCCCGAACACCTACAACGGCCGGGTCGCCGTGAGCGTCACCGGGGGCACCGGCCGCGTAGCCGCCTACGGCTCGGTGGTCGACAACCGCACGCTCGATCCGACGTACGTGCCGGCGCAATAGCGGGCGAGCGGGATACGGCGAGCGGCGAGCGGGAAGCTCGCCGCTCGCAATCTTCCGCTCGCCGCTCGCCCCGTGCCCGCTCGCCCTCCCAGCGCCATCACGCTTACACTCTCTATACATATGGCAAACGACGACAGTCCCCGGCAGGCCCTCTGGGTCGTCCTCGGCGGTGCCGTAGGCGGTGGCCTCTCCTGGCTCTTCACCATCGCCGGCGGCGGGCATCTCGCCAACCTCTCCACCACGCAGGCGGTGCTCACCTCCTTCGTCCTCGGCGCAGGGGCAGGGTTCATCGGCGTGTACGTCGTGGCCAACAGCGACCGCCGCGACCTGGTGCGCTGCCTGGCCTTCGCCGTCCTCTGCGGTTTCGCCTGGCGCGTCATTTACGAGGGCGGCGAGTCCATGCTCTCCAAGCGCGCGGCCGGCAACGACGCCGTGGCCGGCGCCGAGAAGACCGAGAGCCTCGCCCAGCAGATCACCACCAACACCGCCGCTCCCCCGCCGCCCGCCCAGGTGACCGCACTCGGCGCCGCCGCCACGGACTCGCTCCACGCCGCCGCCAGGTCCGGCGATCCCGACGTAAAGCAGCAAGCCGCCGCCGCATCGTCGAAGGCCATCGACGTCCTGGCCAAAAACACGCAACCCGAAGCCGCCGACAGCGCCGCCCACATCGCCACCACTGCCGTGCAGAACGACCAGCCGGACGTCGCCGTCCACGCCATCGTGGCGCTGAAGACCGGTCCGCAGACGGCTGCAAAGATTCAAGCCCTGCAGGAGATCGAATCGGCCGCCCGGCAGAAGAATGCGGCACGCGTGTTGGCGGCGTTCCGAAAGCAGTAAAGAAAAAGAGCCCTAACCCTGCCGCGTGGCGCGGATGATCGCCTCCATGTGGTCGAGGTACTTCTCCAGGGCACGGCGGCCGGCGGCGGTGAGCGAATACTCCGTCTTGGGCATGCGTCCCTCGAACGACTTCTTCGTCGAGATGTAACCGGCATCCTCGAGCTTGCGGGCGTGTACGCTGACGTTACCGTCCGTGGCCTTGAGGATGGCCTTCATCTCGTTGAACGTGATGGACGGGCTGACGGCCAGGGCGCTGACGATGGCCAGGCGCGTCTTCTCATGGATGACCCGGTCGAGCTCGACCGCCGTCTCCGGCGCCACCGTCGCGGCGGGAGTCTTCTTCGCCGGTGCGGCTTTCACGGCCGCGGCCTTCACTGTTGCGCTCTTAGCCACCGTACCTCCTTGCGATCACGAATCCGAACACGATGTGCAGCCCCCCGAACCCGACCCCGAGCAGGACATTGCTGACGGAGAGCGGCGCCACCAGGGCACCGCAGCCGAGGAGCATGAAACCGACGCCCATGACCGGGATGGTCGGGATGGAAAACGCCCCGCTGCTGACGAACGCCGTGCCGTAACACAGCAGCCAGACGGCGGGCAGAACGTCGATGAGCCCGAACCGGTAGAGCGCGACCGTCAGCAGCGCGCCGGTGAGCATCGGCGCGGAATAGCTGACAAAGAAGCGCCGGGCCACACCCGACATGAACGGCGTCACCGCCCCGCGCGCCTTCGCCGCCATCGACACCGCGCCGATCACGGCCGCCACCACCGCCTCGACCAGCCAGACCGAGAGCCACTGCCGCGGCTCCCGCCCCTGGGCCACGATCGCCGTCAGGGCCGCCGTCCACCCGATGGCAAACCCGCCCCACCCCGGAATCGACGTGAACGACGCACCGGCCCGCTCCATGGCCTCACGGATGACCCGGAGGTTGTCGACGGCATGGTCATGGATGGGCCGGACTTCGCTCACGCGGTCATGGTAGCGCAAAGTGCTTTTCTCAGTTCACTCTGAGGGGCGCTCAGCAGCGGCAGGCAGAGCGCCCAGCATCACGCCACCCTTACGTACTCGTAATCCACCGCCAGGTTGTTGATCCCGCGCTCCGGCGGCGCGATCCAGCCGGCGACTCTGCCGGGCTCCAGGACTGGTTGCATGACGGAGAGGACGAAGTCCTGGTCGGCGGGTGTGGGGATCCAGCTCGGCATGCCGGTGGCGAAGGCTTCGGGCGTGATGGGGGTACCGGCGGGGTCGGTGGGGGTGTTGGCCCAGCTTCCCAGGGTGCGGCGGAAGTGGGGGCTGGGAGGGCGGGGCTCGTAAGCCGTACTTCCAAAGCCGCCATTCTCGAGGATCTTGTTCCAGCGCTTGACGCCGTTCTCGCAGTCGCGGATGTAGGCGACGCGGACGATCTCGTTCATGGCGTTGCGCATGGGGACGGTCTCGGTGGCGACGCCGCTCTTGCCGTCGGGAAGGGCGAGTGTGTAGTCGCCTGCGGCGACGTGGTCGTCGTAGAGCCCTTCGTCGGGACGGCCTTTGAGGCCGGTGGCGAAGTAGCTGGCGGCGTTGGACGAGACCTCGGAGCCGAAGAGGTCGAGGGCGGAGCTGAACCAGAAGTTCATGTACTTCTGGATGGTGTGCAGGTCGATGGCGCCGGCGGCGCGGACGCGCACGGGGTCGTCGGTCTTGAGCTCGTTCATCACTTCGACGGTGCGGCGGACAACACGGCCGATGCCGCTGTCGCCGACGAACATGTGGTGCGCCTCTTCGGTGAGCATGAACTGGCAGGTGCGGGCCAGGGGATCGAAGCCGCTCTCGGCGAGGGCCTTGAGCTGGAACTTGCCGTCGCGGTCGGTGAAGTAGGCGAACATGTAGAAGGAGAGCCAGTCGCGGATCGGCTCGTTGAAGGTGGAGAGGATGCGCGGCTTGTCGGCGTCGCCGGCATGGCGCTCCAGGAGGCCTTCCGCTTCCTCGCGGCCGTCGCGGCCGAAGTAGGCGTGGAGGAGGTAGACCATCGCCCAGAGGTGGCGCCCCTCTTCGACGTTGACCTGGAAGAGGTTGCGCAGGTCGTAGAGCGACGGCGCGGAGTTGCCTAACGCGCGCTGCTGCTCGACGGAGGCCGGCTCGGTGTCGCCCTGGGTGACGATGAGACGCCGTAACGTCGAACGATGCTCGCCCGGCACGACCTGCCAGGCCGGCTGGCCGATGTTGTCGCCGAAGCCGATGGTGCGGTCGGATTTCCGGTCGGCGAGGAAGATGCCCCAGCGGTACTCCGGCATGCGCACCATCCCGAACGTGGCCCACCCCTGCTGATCGACCGAGGTGGCCGTGCGGAGGTAGACCTCATTGTTCTGGAAGACGGCCGGGCCGAGGTCCTTCCACCAGTCGAGAAAGCGCGGCTGCCAGTGCTCCAGGGCCCGCTGCAGTGTCTTGTTGGTGGACAGCTCGACGTTGTTGGGAATGCGCTCGTCGTAGTTGATGGGCATCGTTGTCTCGCTTCTTCGCTTGATCGCTTATTCGCTTGATCGCGTAATCGCTTATTCGCTAAATCGCTTAGTCGCTGAGTTGTTCACACCCGCTCCCACGAAAACCTTGGTTTCGTTCCGCTGCCGAACAGCTTGAGTGCCCCTTCGTCGCCGACGGCGTTGGGGCGGATGAAGATCCAGTTCTGCCAGGCGGAGAGGCGGCCGAAGATCTTGGTGGCCAGGGTCTCGCCGCCGCCGAAGCGGAGGCTGGCCTCCATGCCGGTGAGGGCGTCGGGCGAGAGGCTGGCGCGCTCCTCGAGGGCGAGGCGCAGCTCGTCCTCCCAATCGAGCTCGTCGGGGGCGAAGGTGACGAGGCCCGTTTCGACGGCATCTTCCGCGCCGAGCGATTCGCCGATGCGGTTGCGCAGCGCAGCGGCGGCGGCATCGTCGCCGAAGCGCGTCTCCAGGCGCGTCTTGCCGTTGGCCATGCGCAGCGGTCCGAAGTTCATGGCGCTGAGCGTCACGCGCGGACCGTTCTCCGCGGCCAGCATGTACGAACGGTCGGCGGCCAGGGCCAGGTCGAGGAGCGTGCCGGCGAACGCCGAGCCTTCGTCGATGACGGCGTAGATGCTACGCGAGGAGACTTCGAGGCGCGCGAAGGTGCGGCGCAGGAGGTTGACGGTCTCGCGCACGAGCCAGTGACAGGCGTGCGTTTCGAGGGCCTTGTCAATGCGCAACACGGCCTCGAGGTCGCCGCGCGTCCGCAGCACCCACATCCCTCCCTCACGAACGTTCGTGCGGAGGTGGAGGATGGCGTCGTCGAGCTCGCGGGCCATGGCCAGCGGCCACCACTGATCGCCGGCGGCGACGATGGCGTCGATCTCCACGGGCTCGTCGCTCCTCGGACCGGTGACGGTGATGGTGATGGCGCGCGCGTCTTTGTCGATGGCAACGTCGACGTGCGGATAGTGCACGCCCGCTTCGTCGATGGTCCGCTGCAGCGGCGTGAGCTTGATGCCCTTCGCGTCCCGAGGACGGTCGGTCTTCGCCGCCAGTGCCGCGGCGTGCTCCTTCACCTTCTCGGCGAACGTGCGCGGCGGCGCGATCTCGTCGACGAGGCCCCACGCTTTTGCCTTCACCCCGCCGAGGCCCTCGGCGGTCGTGCAGAAGACGTCGGCGCGGTCGCGGCGGACTTTGCGCTTGTCGACCAGCCGGGTCAGGCCGCCGGTCCCGGGCAGCACGGCCAGCAGCGGGACTTCCGGGAAGCTGACGGCGCTGGAGCGGTCGTCGACGAGGAGGATCTCATCGCAGGCCAGGGCCAGTTCGTAGCCGCCGCCCGCTGCCGTGCCGTTGACCGCGGCCAGGAACTTGAGGCCGGAGCTGGCGCTCGAATCCTCGATGGAGTTGCGCGTCTCGTTGGTGAACTTGCAGAAGTTGACCTTCCAGGCGTGGCTGGACTTGCCGAGCATGTAGATGTTGGCGCCGGCGCAGAACATCCGCTCCCGCGCGCTGCCGATGACCACGGCGCCGACCTCGGGGTGCTCGAAGCGAATGCGCTCGAGGGCGTCGCGCAACTCGATGTCGACGCCCAGGTCGTAGGAATTGAGCTTCAGCTTGTAGCCCGGCTCGATGCCCGCATCCTCGTTGACGTCGAGCGCCAGGGTGGCGACCGGGCCGTCGAACGAGAGATGCCAGTGCTGGTACGAATCGGGGTCACGGTCAAACGTGATCAAACACACCTCCGGAAGCGATCGGCAGTATAATGCCGAATGCGCACGGCGGTCGCATTATTTCCCACCGTGCGAGCGGGCTGTGTCAACGTGTACGCGGCCTCTGTCAACGTGTACGCGGGCCGCGTCAACGTGCACGCGGGCCGGGGCAACGTGACTACGACGCGGTCAGCTTCATCTCCCGTCGAGGCAAACTCTCTCAATGCGTAGATTCACAGATCATGTCCTTCGCGGAGCGATCTGGAGTGCGGTGGCCGTGCCGCCGCTCTGGCGAGTCTTCGCGAAAGTCTCCCGGCTCAGAGCGGCGGCGTGGCCACCGCACTCCAGATCGCTCCGCGAGGGGCACCGGCGACTCCGGATCGGTCGCTCGCGCAACTTGCGGGTCTCGATACATGGGCGCGCCGTCAGGCCGGGAGTCCGTTCCCCAGCGCGGCCAGCGCCTCCTGCGGTGTGCCGTTCGTGTCGATGGCCAGGTCGGCGCGGGCGTACATCGGAGTCCGTTCATCGAGGATCCGTTGCAGGTCGTCCATGGCCTGCTCGGAGCCCTTCATGGGCCGGTAGTCGCCCTGGGCGATGACGCGGCTCATGTGACTCAGAGGCGTGGCCCGGATCCAGACGGTGAAGCAGTGCCGGAGGAGCAACTCGAAGGTCTCCGTCTCGGAGACGAGGCTGCCGCCGGTGGCGAGAACGAACGACGAGTGCTCGTGGAGCAGCTCCTGAAACGCCTGCAGCTCGTAACGGCGGTAGGCCTGCTGGCCGTACATCTCGAGGATGACGCCGAGCTGGCTGCCGGAGAGGCGCTCGATCTCGCGGTCGAGCTCGAAGAAGGGCACGTTGCGAGCCTTGGCCAGCATCTCGCCGAGGGTCGACTTGCCGGCGCCGCGCAGGCCGATGAGGGCGATGCGCTGGTTCCGCTGCAGGGACGCGTCCGAGGCGAAGAGCCCTTGGAGCGACGCATGCGCCTCCTTCACCTGCGCGGGCGAGAGGCGGGAGAGAAACTGCCGGAGCAGGCGCAGCTCGGGAGCAACGCCGGCGTCCTCGACGAACTGCGTCAGCGGCAGGCCGAGGGCGTCCGCGACATGGCGCAGCAGGAGGATGGAGATGTTTCCCTTCCCGGATTCGAGCTGGGTGATGTAGCGTTCGGAGATACCGGCGTGGTGGGCCAGGAGCCTGCGACTCATCCCCCGCCGCGCACGCTCGGCCCGGACGCGCTGGCCGAACGCGCGCAGGAATTCCTCGTCGGTCATCGAGTGGGAATTATAGTTCGGGCTCGCTGATCGCTGTTGGCTGTTCGCTGCTCGTTGTCCGTTCTCCGTTGTTCGTGGGATGAGCAAGGATCCGCGGAGGGCGATCAACGACCAACGAACAGCGACGAACGAACAACGGACAACGAACAACGGAGAACGAATGAACAACTACGTTCAGAACCAATGGATGGCCGGGACGGGAACCGGGGAAGCGCTCGTGGACCCGGTGCTCGGAGATGAGCTGGCGCGCGCCTCGACAGAGGGCATCGACCTCGGCGCAGCGCTGGACTATGCGCGGCGCGTCGGGGGTCCGGCCCTGCGGGCGCTCACCTTCGCCGAGCGGGCAAAGTTGCTGGAGGCCATCGGCAAGCTGTTCATCTCGCGGCGCGCGGCGTACGTGGACATTGCCCGGGCCAATTCGGGGAACACCGACCGCGACGCGTCGTTCGACATCGACGGCGCCATCAGCACGATCCGCTACTTCGCGAAGCTCGGCGCGACGCTGGGCGAGTCTCGCTATGTCCGCGACGGCGAGCCCTTCGCCCTCGGCCGCGATGCGTCGCTGCAGGCGGTACACCTGGCCACGCCGCGGCGCGGGGCGGCCATCCACATCAACGCCTTCAACTTCCCGGCCTGGGGCACGTGGGAGAAGGCGGCGGTGTCGCTGCTGGCCGGCGTTCCGGTGGTCAGCAAGCCGGCCACGTCCACGGCCCTCCTGGCCTGGCAGATGGTACGCGACGTCGCCGAGGCGAATCTCCTTCCCGCGGGCGCCATGAGCCTGCTCTGCGGGAAGGTGCGCGACCTGCTGGACCACGTCGAAGGCGACGACGTCGTGGCTTTCACCGGCTCCGCCGACACGGCGGCCCGCGTGCGCGGCCACAAGCGCGTCGTGGAGCGCAGCGTGCGCGTGAACTGCGAGGCGGACAGCCTCAACGCCATCGTCCTCGGCCCCGATGCCGCGCCGCTCGACCTCTTCGTCAGCGAGATCGTGCGGGAGATGACCGTGAAGACCGGCCAGAAGTGCACGGCCATCCGCCGCATCCTCGTGCCGCGCGACGCCGAGGCCAGGACCACGGCGGCGCTGGAGGCGGCGCTGGAGGCCGTGAAGGCCGGCGACCCGCGGCGTGCCGAAGTGACCATGGGGCCGGTCGTCACGAAAGCGCAGCAGCAGAGCGTTCGCGACGGCATCGCAACGCTGCGCAGCGAGGCCAGCGTGGTGTACGAAGGGAGCGGCATCGACGCCGCCGACCCGGAGCGCGGCGCGTTCGTGCAGCCGCTCCTCCTGCGCGCTGACGCCGCCTCGGCGAGCGCCGTGCACGACGTGGAGGTCTTCGGCCCCGTGGCCACGATCCTCCCCTACGACACGATCGAGGACGCGTTCGCACTCGTCGCCCGCGGCCGCGGCTCGCTGGTGACGTCGTTCGTGACCGAAGATGCCGGGCTGGCGCGCGACGCGGCGTTGCAGCTCGGCGCCTCGAACGGCCGGCTGATGCTGCTCAACGAGAGCGTACGCGCCGCCAACCCGGGCCACGGCGTCGTTGTCCCGAGCTGCATCCACGGCGGCCCGGGACGGGCTGGCGGCGGCGAGGAGCTCGGCGGCCTGCGGGCCTTGTCGTTCTACCTCCAGCGCACGGCCGTGCAGGGACCGGAAGCGGTCGTGCGCGCGCTGGCGGAGGGAGGAGCGGAGCTTTGAAGGGCGAAGGGCTGACTCAACGCTGAGGTCTCCGCGTTACTGGAAGTTTGCTTGCGTTGTGTTGCGGCGGGGCATATCAGATGCCTGGATGAATCTCCGTGCAGGTGTGGTGTGCTCCGCAAGCGGTACTGCGAGCGCGTTACGGAGTGGCTATTCCTGCATGACCGCCGAAACCTCAGACTCCGGGCACGCGTAGTCAGGACAACAAGCACATACCTGACCGCGCAGAACCCGCAACGGACTCGGACCATTACATGAAACGTAGTCTCTTCGCCTTCCTGCTCATCCTCTGTGTGCCCGGCGCCTACGCCGCCAACTGGCCGGCGCGGCCGGTGTTGCATGCCGTGCGCGCCACCTCGCCCATCGTCGTCGACGGCGACCTCTCCGACGCGGCCTGGCAGGCGGCGCCGGAGTTCACCGACTTCACCCAGCACGATCCCGACGACGGCAAGCCGGTGTCGCAGCGGACGAGCATTCGCGTCCTCTACGACGACAAGGCCATCTACTTCGGCGCGAAGCTGACGGACGATCATCCGCCGGTCGCGCTGCTGGCGCGGCGGGACAACTTCGTCAACTGCGACTACCTCTCCATCAACATCGACTCCCAGCACGACCGCCTGTCCGGCAACGCCTTCACCATCACCCCGGCCGGCGAACAGCTCGACACGGTCCTCTACAACGACATCGGCGAAGACGTGAGCTGGGACGGCGTGTGGGAGTCGCAGGTGCGGGTCGTCCCGGACGGCTGGACGGCCGAGGTGCGCATCCCGTTCTCGCAGCTCCGCTTTCCCGAAAAGCCCGTGCAGGTGTGGGGTCTCAACATCACCCGCAGGATCACCCGCCTCAATGAGACGGCGCGCATCGTCAACACGCCCAAGGGGCAGACCGGCTTCGTGCAGAACTTCGCCGACCTCGACGGCCTGAACGACATCCACCGCGGGCAGTCGCTTGAGATCGTGCCGTACGGCGTGGCCCGTTCCGACTTCGAGACGCGCTTCAACCGCAGCGATCCGTTCCTGCAGCAGTCGAAGGAGAAGGTGGAAGGCGGCATCGACCTGAAGTACGCCCTCACCTCCACCCTCACCCTCACCGGCACGGTCAACCCCGACTTCGGGCAGGTGGAGGTCGATCCGGCCGTGGTGAACCTGAGCCAGTTCGAGACGTTCTACCCGGAGAAGCGGCCGTTCTTCACCGAGGGGGTGAACATCTTCACCTTCGGCGACTCGCCGGCGCCGAACCACTTCAGCTTCTTCAACAAGCCGACCGTCTTCTATTCGCGCCGGATCGGCCGCTCGCCGCAGGGATCTGTGGCCGCGGACTTCGTCGACTCGCCGACGAATACGACGATCCTCGGCGCGGCCAAGCTGACCGGCAAGCTGGGCAAGTGGACGGTGGGCGTGCTCGACGCGGTGACCGACACCGAGCACGCACGCTTCTCCATCGGCCCGCTGCAGTCGCGCCAGGTGGTGGAGCCGCTGTCGAACTACTTCGTGACGCGGGACACGCGCGAGATCGGCAGCAACTCCCGCATCGGCATCCTGGTCACCTCGGTCGATCGCAAGGTGCCTGGCGAGCTGTCCGGCCTGGTCAACCGCGCCGAAACGGCGGGTCTCGACGGCTATACGTCGTTCGCCAAGAAGGACTGGGTGTTCGAGTGGTTCGCGGCCGGCTCCCGCGTCTCGGGCAGCACGACGGCCATCGCCAACGAACAGCAGTCGCCTTCGCGCTACTACAACCGACCCGACGCCACGTCGTTCCACTTCGATCCGACGCGCACCTCGCTGGACGGATTCGCCGGGAAGGCCATGATCTCGAAGACGTCCGGGCTGTGGCGCCCGCTGGCCGAGGTGCAGGCGTATTCACCGGGATACGAGACGAACGACGTGGGCTTCATGCAGCGGGCGGACATGATCTCGTCGCACTTCGTCATGCAGTACGTGAACGACCATCCCACGGACCACTTCCGCGACAAGACCCTCTGGGCCGGCGTTTGGGAGAACCGCAACTTCGACGGCGACACGCTCCAGCGCGGGCTCTACCTCAATCACTTCGCCACGCTGGCCAACTACTGGACGTACGGTACGACGCTCGTCCTGAATCCGAGCGGGATTGACGACCGGGCCACGCGCGGCGGTCCGCTCCTCCGCACGCGGGCGAGCTGGAGCATCGACCAGAACTTCGGCAGCGACAACCGCAAGCACTTCTACTTCACCCTGAACGACCACGCCGACCGCAGCGACGACGGGTCGTACACGCGCCAGGCCGGCATCACCCTGACCGCGCAGCCCTCGCCCAGCCTCGTGCTCAGCGTCACGCCCACGGTGACCCGCAGCCACAACTTCGCCCAGTACGTCACGACGCTGCCGGACCCCTCGGCCACGGCGACGTACGGCCACCGCTACGTCTTCTCCGACCTCGAGCAGCGCTCCTTCGAGCTCGACACACGCGTGGACTGGACAGTGACGCCGAAGCTCTCCTTCCAGGTCTTTCTCCAGCCGTTCATCGCCTCCGGCGACTATCACGACTACCACTCCCTGGCCGCGCCCCGCACCGCCAGCTACGTTCCGTTCACCGGCGCGATCAGCAATCCGGACTTCGACTTCCGCAGCCTGCGGGGCAGCGCCGTGGCCCGCTGGGAGTTCCGCCCCGGCTCCGCGCTCTACGTGGTCTGGAACGAGAACCGCGCCGACACCCTCGGCCTCGGCGACTTCCGCCTCCACCGCGACCTGCGCGGCGTGGCCAATGCCCCCTCGCACGACGTGATCCTGATCAAGGTGTCGTACTGGTTGCCGGTGTAGCTGGAGGGGGAGCCGGGTGACGGGTCGCGCTCCCAGCGCACTGGCGGTTCTGTGGTTCTGTGTGGTGGCCGGCGCCCTCGCCGGCCCTGGACCATGCAACGCTCTCCGATTCTGTCTCGAACCGCGCGGGCCGGCGAGGGCGCCGGCCACCACACAGAACCCTCTTGCTCTCGGGATGACGGCCTTACGGCGCCGCCTCCCGGTCCAGCATCCACCATGTCTCCACTCCTGCCGTCGCGCGGACGATCGGGTAGTCCGTGTTGCCGTCGCGGATCGCGTCCAACACCGGCTTTTTCGAGGCGCCGGCGGCCAGCACCAGCCGCAACGCGGCGTCGCGGATGGCCGGCTTCGTGATCGTCAGGCGCCACATGTTCAGCTTGTCGACGAACTGCGCGGCGGCCAGACGGTCTTCAACGTCGAGCACGTGCGTCCCGGGGAAGAGCGAGGCGGTGTGGCCGTCGTCGCCCATGCCGAGGAGCACGATGTCGAGCTGGTCGATCCCGAGGGCGCGCCACTGGGCGATGAAGTCCTCGGCGCAGGCGTGCGGCTCGAGGTCGGTGCGGAAGGGCAGGAAGCGATGGCCCGGAGTCATGCCGCCGCCGAAGAGCGTGCGCCCGATCATCCCCGTGTTCGATTGGGGGTCGTCGTACGGTACGTACCGCTCGTCGACGATGACCCAAGTTAGGGGCACGGTGGCCAGCGTGTCCCGCCACGGCGGCTGCCCGAGCATCGTGTAGAGCGGCTGCGGTGTCGAGCCTCCGGACAGGGCGATGGTCCGCGCGCCGCCGCGGACGCGGTCGACGATCGTGCGGGCAGTGCCGGCCAGGAGGTCGTCCTTCGATTCGAAGATGCGCGTGTTCATCGTTTTCAGTTTATCCCGAGCGCCAGCGAGGGATCTGGAACGCGCTCGCGCTGCGGCTTCGATTGCCAGATCCCTCGCTGGCGCTCGGGATAAACCGGAGCTACGCCACCCTCTTCGCCAACCGTGCCGCGACCGGGATCACTTTCGCCAGGACGCGGTCGCCCTCGGGGCGCTTGAGCTGACGGACGATGAGCTCCGGCGTGTGGTGTGCGAGCGTTCGCGTGACGCCGTCGGGAGTACTGATGATGCCGTCGACGTTGGTGGTGAGGACGCAGCGCTCGCGGTCGCGGGTGATGGTGGCCACGGAGCCGTCCTCGAAGACGATCTCGACGAGGGAGATCCCGCCCACTTCCTGCGACTGGCGGCGGCGCTGGAAGCGGTAGTCGATGGCCCCGGACGAGCCTTCCACCTTTCCTTCGCGATCGACGTGATGGCCGAGCTGCGCCGAGAGCCAGCCCGAAAAGAGCAGCGATTCGACGGAGTGGCCGAAGAAGTCGTCCTCCCCCGTCGCCGCCACGACGCGCACGCGGGCGATGGCGGCCAGGCGGCTGCGCATGTGCGGCGGATCGAACACCGAGGCGGCCGCGGAACGCCATTCCTCCAGGCGCACCCAGTTCAGGTCGGCCGGCGTGGTGGTGGTCTGCTCCGAAACGCGGGCGATGAGGGAGAGATCGGCCGGCGAATCGAACTGCAGCGAGTCCACGATGAGACGGTCGGCCGGCTCCAGCAGGGCCTCGACGTAGTCTTCATGCTCATTCGGCAGATCGCCCAGCCACCACACGGCCACGGGCATGTCCGGCAGCAGCAGCGCGCGCACGAGCGGCGGCACGCGATGGATGCGGTCGCCTCCGGCCACGATGGCGATCTCCTCGGAACAAACCTGCTTGTCGCCGCCGATGCGGTGGCAGTTGGCGCTGATCCAGCTCGACATCTCGGCCTCGGCGGCCGGATTGGAGCGGACGACGATGGTCCGTTGCGGCACGGAGGCGCTGGCGTGGCTGAGGGTCTCGCTGGCGCGGGCGTGATGGTCGGAGCTGGAAGTGTGGGCCACGACGTTCCACAGCGCCGCCCGCGTCACGGCATGGTCGTCGTTCTCGTTCTCCGTCCGCCAGAGATCGGCGAGCGACTTCTCGATCTTACCGACGTCGACGCGCTGGTCGACGTTCAGCAGTGGATTTTCCGTCACGGCCGCCTCCACCGCCGCCCGTCGCGTTCGATGAGGCGGTCGGCCGACTCCGGCCCCCAGGTTCCGGCGGAGTAGAAGTCGGGGTCGCGAGTGTCGTCGGCCCAGGCGTGGAGGAGCGGATCGAGCCAGGCCCAGGCGGTTTCCACTTCGTCGCGGCGGGCGAAGAGGGTCGACTCGCCGAGCATCGTGTCGAGCAGGAGCCGCTCGTACGCTTCGGGGGGCTCGGCGCCGAACGACGTGGCGTAGCGGAACTCCATCGTCACCGGGGCGCTGCGCACGGCCGGGCCGGGCACCTTCGAGTCGAACTTGAGGGAGATCCCCTCGTCCGGCTGGATGCGGATGGCCAGCACGTTGGGCTGGGCGGTGATGCTGGAGACTTTTCTAAAGAGCGGGTACGGCGCGGGGCGGAAGTGGATGGAGATGTCCGTGACGCGCTTGGGCAGACGCTTGCCGGCGCGGAGGTAGAACGGCACGTCGGCCCAGCGCCAGTTGTCGACGAAGATCTTCATCCCGGCGTAGGTCTCGACGCGCGAGGTGGGGCTGACGTTGGGCTCGGCGCGGTAGGCGTCGGATTTTTCGCCGAGGACGGAGCCCTCGGTGTACTGTCCGCGGACGGCCAGCTCTTCCTCGCGGCCGCGGGGAAACTCGCGCAGGGCTCGCAGCACCTTCACCTTCTCGTCGCGCACCGCCTCGGCCTCGAAGGCCACGGGCGGCTCCATGGCCAGGAGCGAGACGAGCTGCAGCATGTGGTTCTGGATGATGTCGCGGGCGATGCCGGAGGTCTCGAAGTAGTTGCCGCGCTTCTCCACGCCCACGGTCTCGGCCACGGTGAACTGGACATGGTCAATGTATTGACGGTTCCAGAACGGCTCGAAGATGCCGTTGGCGAAGCGGAAGACCAGCAGGTTCTGGACGGTCTCCTTGCCGAGGTAGTGATCGATGCGGAAGACCTGCCGCTCGCGGAAGGTGGAAACGGCCACATGGTTGAGCTCCCGGGCCGAGGCCAGGTCGTGGCCGAAGGGCTTCTCGATGATGACGCGGGTGAACGGCCCGCCGCTCTCCGGGTCGGTCACCATCTTCTCCGCGCCGAGGAACTGGGAGATGGTGGGGAAGAAATTGGGAGGAACGGCCAGGTAGTAGATGCGCCGGCCGCCCGTGCCGCGGGTCCGGTCGCAGTCCTGCAGCTTGGCATTCAGGGTGAGATACGACTGCGGATCGTCGAACTTCCCGCGGACGTAGAAGAGGCCCTTGGCGAAATTGTTCCACACTGCTTCGTCGACCGGTCGAGTCCGCGCGAACTTGTCGCAGGCCTCGCGCATGGCCATGCGGAAGGCGTCGTCGGTGTAGTCGGGACGGGCAAAGCCGATGATGGTCTGCCCGGGCGGCAGCAGGCCGTCATGGGCCAGCGAATAGAGCGCCGGGATCAGCTTGCGCTGGGTCAGATCTCCGGACGCGCCGAAGATGACCAGGGCCGACGCATCGGGAACGCGCTCCTGCTCGAGGCCTTCTCGCAGAGGGTTGGGAGCGAGGGCGGGGGTGACGGTCATCGCAGCGACTCCTCCGGGCGGGATTCTATCCGTTGTCCGTTGTTCGTTGTCCGTTGTTCGTGGGGCGGAACGGAGATCAGCGAACAAACGAACAGACACCTAACGCCCACGAACAACGAAGAACGAACAACGAACAACGGACAACGGCCATCGACCCTGAACGGTCCGTTGCGAAGGGCCGCCGCTCCCGGTATATCCTCCGGCCATCATGACCTGGCAATACACGCCTCGTGTGGCTGTGGTTCACGGCCTTCGTACGCCTTTCGCGAAGTCGGGGACGCATTACGCGCACCTCTCGGCGCTCGACCTCGGGAAGATGGTGGTCAGCGAGCTGGTGCAGCGCGCGGGCGTCGATCCCGCCTCGGTGCAGGAGGTCGTCTACGGCAATGTCATCCCCTCGGTGAAGGCGCCGAACATCGCCCGGGAGATCGTGCTGGGCACGGGACTGCCGCGGAAGATCGCCGGCTACACGGTCAGCAAGGCCTGCGCCTCGGCGAACCAGGCCATCACCAGCGCGGCCGATCTCATCTTCCGCGGCTATGCCGACACCGTCATCGCCGGCGGCGCGGAGTCGCTCTCGGACGTCCCCATCCTGTTCTCGAAAAAGTTCGCCGACGCCCTCGTCGGCGCCAGCAAGGGAAAGAACGTCGGCCAGAAGCTCGGGGCATTCAGCAGGGTGCGCCCCAGGGACCTGGCGCCGGAGACGCCCGCCATCGCCGAGTCGACTACCGGCCTGTCCATGGGCGAATCGGCCGAGAAGATGGCCAAGGAGAACGGCATCTCGCGGGAGGCGCAGGACCGGTTCGCCCTGCAGAGCCACCACCGGGCTGCGGAGGCCACGGCCAGCGGACGGTTCAAAGAAGAGGTGATGACCGTCATCGTCCCGCCGAAGCACGAGAACATCGTGGAGACGGACAACCTCATCCGCGGCGACTCGACCCTGGAGGCGATAGCCAAGCTCGGCCCCGTGTTCGACCGCAAGTACGGCACCATCACCGCCGCCAATTCTTCGCCCCTCACCGACGGCGCCTCGGCCGTGCTGCTGATGTCGGAGGATCGCGCCAAAGCTCTGGGCATCAAGCCGCTCGGCTTCATCAAGAGCTACGCGTACGCGGCCACCGATCCGTTCGATCAGCTCCTGCAGGGCCCCGTCTTCGCCCTGCCCATCGCCCTGGAGCGCGCCAAGATCGAGCTGAAGGACATCGGCGTCATCGAGATGCACGAAGCCTTCGCCGCGCAGGTGCTGTCGAACATCCAGTGGATGGGCTCACGAAGGATCGCGCAGGAAAAGCTCGGCCGCAGCGAGCCTATCGGCGACATCAACCCGGAGCTGATCAACCGCACGGGCGGCTCCATCGCCCTCGGGCATCCCTTCGGCGCCACCGGCGCCCGCATCGTCACGACCGTCTGCAACGAGCTGCAGCACACCGGCCAGCAGTACGGCCTCGTCACCGTCTGCGCCGCGGGCGGCATCGGCGTGGCCATGGTGCTGGAGCGGGAGTAGCGGGCCGGGTTTGCGTCCAAGTCGGGGCCGAGTTCTAAGAGAAGGCTGCAAGGCTGAAAGGCGAAAAGGCTGGAAGGAAAACCGGCGCATCGCCCGGCCCTTTCAACCTTTCCGCCTTTCAGCCTTAGTACACGCCATGAGTCTCGGCTCTGCGTCCAAGCCCGCCCCCGCCTACTCCCATCCAAGCTCGGCGGAGTGCCGGTACACGGCGTATCCGAGCAGGTGCGAGGCGTAGAAGAGCACCCAGTACGAGATGGCGCCGCGAATGACGGCGCCGACGAAGGGGATCGAGACGAATGGCGAGAAGGCCGAGACGGCCACCGAGGCCAGCGTGGCCAGGAACCACATCCCCACGACGATGAAGTAGTCCGGGCCGATGATCCGGATCACCCGCACCACGTAGACGGGATTGAGTGAGGCCAGGATGTTGTCCCACACCGCGACGGTGGCCAGGCAGGCGGGATAGTAGAGCGCCGCGACGGCCAGGGCGATGGCCAGACCGAAGAAGGCTGGGCCTAAGCTCATGCTGTTCGTCAGGACGCCGATGAGGGCATATCCGCCGAAGAGATAGGCCGGCAGCAGCGAGACGATCGTCACGAAGAGAACACGGAAGTAGGTGCGGAGGAGCTGCCAGGCCTGCGACGTGTCGATGAGGGGCATCTTCGTGCGCCCGTCGGCCGAGGTGCGGACGATGTCCACCATCACCACGGTCGAGGCAAGCGTGGCGATGAGGCTGATCACCGGCAGCATGTTCAGGAAGGCCAGGAAGAGGAGCACGAGGGCTTCTCCGCCGGCGATGGGATAGAGCAGGCCGTGCAGGATGCGCTGGCCCATCGACTCCATGACCTTGGGCGGCTTCGGAGCCGGCACGAACCCCGGCTGCGTCGGGCGAACGGACGTGGAGGCCATGGCGAAGTAGCGGCTCAGTTCCGGGTATTCGGAAGCAGCCCGCCAGTCATCGCCCGGCACCAGCGCCAGCTCGGTCCATTCGGTGATGTCGCCGCTGCGGATGCGGTCGCGCACGCCGAACCGGTCGAGCTCTTCCGTCCCGCCGCCATACAACACGACCCTGTAACGCGGCGCAGCCGCCGAAGTGAGGTCACTCATGAGGGGATGGCGCATGATACCAGCGATCAGCGGCCAGCGATCAGCGATCAGCGATCAGCGAACGATCAGCGAAGTACAATCCCCAGCGATGTCCACCGTGATCCACGCCGTCTGTCCCCACGACTGCCCCGACACCTGTTCGATGCTCGTCACGGTCGAGAACGGCCGCGCCGTGCGGATCGCCGGCAACCCGGACCACGCCTTCACCAACGGCTTCCTCTGCACGAAAGTGTCGAAGTACCTCGAGCGGACCTACCACGAAGAACGGCTGCTCTATCCGCAGATCCGGACGGGGGCGAAGGGCGAGGGGAAGTTCCGGCGGGCGAGCTGGGACGAAGCGCTGGCGCTCATCGCCGAACGGCTCAACGCCATCATCGCATCGCCCGACGGACCCCAGGCCATCCTCCCCTACTCGTACTCTGGCACGCTCGGCATGATCCAGGGCGAAGGGATGGCTTCGCGCTTCTTCGGGGCCATCGGCGCCTCGCTGCTGGACCGGACGATCTGCGCCTCGGCGGGCAGCGAAGGGTGGAAGGTCACCTACGGGCCGCGCATGGGGACCGATCCAGAGGCCATCGGCGAGGCGGGGCTGATCCTGCTGTGGGGAACGAACACGCTGACGTCGAACCCGCACCTGTTGCCATACGGCCGGAAGGCCAAAGCCAACGGCGCGCCCACCAACTGCATCCACCCGCCGCGTACGCGCCCGGCGCCCGCCTCGGC
>CAZYTO010000050.1:0-24330 GCA_964650405.1 uncultured Thermoanaerobaculia bacterium
ACGAAGGCCGCCGAGACGTGCCCGAGGTTCAGGGACAGGTTGCCGCCGGTGAGACTCTGCGTCGAGTCGTCGATGATGTTTCCGGTGAAGGGGTCGTACAGCAGCGTCTCGATCTCGTTCTTGATGCTCTGGCGCTGGTAGCCGACCTGCGTCTCCACGCGATGGGTGGTGCTGAGCGGGTACTGGAGGATGCCGGAGATATCGTCGAAGCGGTCGATGATCCGCTGCTGCTGGATGACGCCCACTTGCTGCGGTTTGCCGTTGACGTTGACGATCTCCGTACCTGAGGTCGTGAAGGCGCTGATCTGGGGGATGTGCGTGAAGTCGGCGCCCCAGTTCCAGCGGTGCTCCTGGTTGAGGTAGAGCAGATCGCCGGCGATCTGGTCGCCGACCGTGCCGATGCCGCTCTGGCCGCTCCCTTCGATCGTGAAGCCGAGGTTGTGCTCGCCGAGGACGTCGCTGTAGTAGGCGCTGACGCTGCCGCCCACGCCGGTCCCGTATCCGCCGGTGGTGACGCCGACGGTGGGAGGACCGAGATAGGCGACGTGCAGGCTGGAGCTGACGCCGCGGGTGCGGAAGATGGTGGCGGCCGGGAGGAGTCCCTCCTGCGGAGCTGTGAGGTAGGCGGTGATCTCCGAGCCGGTGGCGCGGGCCGGCGGCAGCACCGCCGCACGCGGCACGCCCGGCGGGGTGGTGGTGGTGATGACCGGACCGCTCGCTCCGGCCGGGAGCGTGTAGATGTTGTAGTCGTCGTCTTCGTAGAGGGAGAAAGCCAGCTCGCCCGATTTGGCCGCGACGGAGAGTGCCGGCGAGAGGTCGGTGATGCCGGCCACGCCCGTCTGCACGTGGGTGATGCGCTGGATGCGGTTGTCGGGCAGCGAGTAGCGGTAGATATCCGGCACGCCCTCGGGGTTGGAGATGAAGTAGATGCTCTGTCCGTCCGGTCCCCACTGCGGGTTGATGTGCCGGGCCCGCTCGAAGAGCGGCAGCTCATGGACGGCGCCGGTGGAGATGTCCAGCGTGGCGATGCGCATGTCGCTGTAGGTCAGTTTGTCGAGGTCGGACGTCTCGCTGTGATCGGTCACGAAGGCCAGCATCCGGCCGTCGGGCGAGAAGGCCGGCTGCAGGTCGGCGTACTTGTCGTTCGTGAGCTGGCGGACGTTCTTCGTCTCCAGGTCATAGAGGAAGAGGTCCGTGACGCCGGTCTTCTGGCCGGAGATGGCGATGGTGTGGCCGTCGGGCGACCAGGCGATGGTGTTCAGGGCATCGAGACCCGGGACGCGGATGTTCTCGATGTGACGGCTGTCGGTGTCGATGAGGCCGAGATAGTTGTCGCCCCTCTCGAAGACGACGAAGGCCAGGCGCTTCGAATCGGGCGACCAGACGCCCGCGCTCTCCACGAAGCTGATGGAGTCGAAGTGCGGGTCGCGGTCGGAGGAGACCAGCCGCCGCACGATCTGCCCGGTGTGCGCGTCGGCCAGGAAGAGGTCGATGGTGAAGAGCTCGCGGGTGGAGAGGAAGGCGATGTACTTGCCGTCCGGACTGATGGCCGGGGCCAGGTTCAGATCGCCGCGGGTGGTCTTGCGTCCGAGGAGAGGGTTGGTGAGGGTGGTGGGGCGATCCTCCAGCACGGGGTTGTAGAGCTCGCGCGACGACTCGGCCCAGTCGGAGAAGAGCTGCTTGGCCGGCACGCCCGTGGCGCGTTCCACGGCCTCTTCCACGCCGACCAGACCGGCGGAGAGGAAGTAGCGGACTACGGCCTCATCGCCGAAGCGGGCGCCGATGTAGGCGAGCAACGCCTGGCCGTAGCGGTAGGGGAAGTAGCGCGGGTCGCGGCTCAGGCGGCGGATGTCCGGCAGGCGGTTGTGGATGGTGGCGTCGCGGATCCACATCGACGTCAGGGGGTCGATGCGGCCCTTGGAGAAGTACTCGGCCATACCCTCCACGAGCCAGAGGGGCATCGTCTCGAGCTGGAACCGGCGCCGGTTGTTCGTCAGCGAGGCGGCGATGTCGAACTGGAAGACGTGGACCATCTCGTGGCCGAGTACGTGATCGTTGTCCGCGTAGTCGCCGGTCAGCGGCAGGACGACCCGGTTCATGAAGGGATCGGTGAAGCCGCCCGTCCCCTGCCCGATGATCTCGGGCGTGGTGGTGGTCTGCTGGAAGTCGGCGGCGTTGGCGTAGAGGACGATCGGCTTGTGGCCGAAGGTGTGGTTGAAGGTCTTCGACAGGCGCGCGTACCAGCGCTCGGCCATGCGCCCGACGTCGTTCACCACGTCCGCTTCACGGTCGTAGTAGTAGATGTCGAAGTGCTCGGTCTGCAGGACCTTGAACTGGAAGTGCTCCCACTGGACCTTGTTGCGCCCGAAGTACTGGGCGTTGGCGGCGGCAGCGAAGAAGCAGGTGAGGAGAAGGGAAACGACGACGACTGACTTGCGCATCCATCACACCTCAGAGATCTGGTCTGACCGCGGCGGGACGCTGCGCCTTCCACCAGGGTGTGGCGCGCTGCAAGTTCGCTGCCGCGGGTTCAGTCCGTTATTACGCCGATCCCCTGCACGGCGCTGAAGCCGTATTGTAGGCCCAGCGAGCGGCGAGCGGCGTGCAAGCAAGTGTTTGCAGAAAATTGATTCACCAGCGGAAAACCATCCCGTCATTCGGTAATCGTGGCGAAGACGTCGTGGTCGCGCTCGTACAGCACGTAGCCACGACCACCGCTGCGCACGACGAATCTCGCGTCGCCGTTTCCGATCGCACCGAGCTTGCGGACAGTCCCGGCGGCGTCGATCCGGTAAGCCTGCATCGCGGGCCACGCGTTGATCACGATCTCGAAGCCGTCGTCACCGCCTCCCGCCACTCCGAACGGCGCTTGCGATTCCGACCTGGAGAGGAGGATGTCGTGGGTGACGCGCAACCTGGCCGTCGCGAGCGTCGCCGCGCGCACTTCCCCCTTCTCGTTCGAATACTGGACGATGAACCCATCGGACGCCGCTCCGGCCATGGGGAAGTTGTTAAACCCGGTATCGGATGCGATCCGGATCTTCGGGCTGCTTCGTAGCGGACCGTTACGGGGTACGAGCAACGCCCAAGTGGGGAAGAGCGTCTTTCCGGGCGATTTTTCGACAAAGTCGGTCCAAACGACGAGACATCCACGCTTGTTGCATTGAATGGAGCTGCGATTCGTTATTGTTGTTGGAAGGCTGACCTCCTCACGCCCGGAGCCGTTGAGCGAGGTCCTGGTGATGCGAAGTTGTTTGTTGGGGGAAGTATCGAGGGTGACGCGGTGCACGCCGTCCGAACCGCTCCATTCGGCGATCGTCGCCGTGTTCTGCTCGACGGGCCGCGCCCGGAAGGACGGATCGACTCCCGATGCCAAGAGCCGCGACGCCACGAACCCGACCTCCGGGTCTGCGTGTCCGCCACGCCAGATGGCCAGGATGCTGCCGTTGCCGTCGCGCGAAAGGCCCTCGGCCTGGAGCTCCTGTACTCCGAAGGAGACAGGGATCGATGGGAATAGCCGTCCGGGCTCGACGCGGGCGATTTTGGCCCCGTAGGGTTGAGACGCCGACCTCATGACGTTTGCGTAGAAGCCACCAGGACCGGCGATCAGACTGAGACCGGTCGTCCGCGATGCTACGCTGACGATGCCGCGCGGCGCGCCGTCCGGTCCGAGGTCGATCGTATAGAGGTCGTACATTGGAGGAGGCGGCTCATTGACCATCTGTACGGCTCCCGTGCAATTCGCGATGGCCATGAATCCTGAGCGGGTACGTACCACACCTCCGAGGCGCGTGTACTCGTCGCAGCGACCGAGAGTGTGCTGTGCCGTCGTTCGTCCGTTCGCATCGATGAGCACGTCGCGAAGGAGAAGAGAGACGGACGGGGGGGTGCCCTCACGCTGGAGGTAGAGGAGGAGGGTATCGCCGTCATCGGCGGATGCCGTCATCGGTTCATACCCTTCGCCAAAGGTTCGCGACCCGGCAACCTGGCCGTCGTCCTGCACTCGTATGGTCGCGACGTGATTGCCCTTGTCTACGCCTGCAATCACATAGCCGTTGCGCCGCGGCGCGACGTCCGTCGTGCGGATTTTCAAAGGGGGCAGATCGCCCATGGTTCGAGAGTCCGTGGAGAAAAGAAGCCCCTTAGTTTGATAGTCCGTCCGAGGATCGGCGGGCGCCGGTTGCCAGGTGAGGAGCAGGGTCGTGCCGTTCGAAGTGAGCCGGGGTGCGCTCCCCTCCGTGATGACGCGTGGCTCCCGGTCGAGCAGTCTGCCATCACGGGCCATGCGGGTGAGAAGGATCTCCGAGTGGTCACGCCGTTGTGCCGCAAACGCCACGATCCAGAGGTCGCCCAGAGAAGCGGTGGCCGGCGTCTCGACGTTGAAGTATCGCCGCGTTGGATTAGGAAGAATGCGGATTGCGTCGCGATCGAGCGCTTGGCCGTCACGCGTCAGGCGCGTGGCGAAGACGCCGATCCGGTTGCGGCCGTCGACCCATGCCGCGAGCATCCGCGGTCCCGCCGAGGCCAGGGCCACGCGTGACGCCGCGGTCGGCATGCTGACGATGGGATGCGGTGCCAGCGGTATCTCGATCGCCGCCGCAAGAAGCAGTGGAATCAACATGGAAGCCTTACCTGTGCAACATCCTGAAGGCGTGGTTCCAGCGGCCCGACCGGATCCCATGGACGACCCAGGTCATGCACATCGGCTCGAGGTAGCGCGAACCTTCGATTCCGCCGAGGTCGATCACTCCCCAGCCGAAGTCCCTGCAGATCTGCGCCACGGTCTCCTTCGCCGCCTCGTCGTTGCCGCAGAGGAACATATCGGGCGGCCCGCCCGGGAAGTCGGGCTTGTAGAAGTGGGCGTTGCCGACGGTGTTGAAGGCCTTGACCACGTGCGCGTCGGGGATGTGTCGCTGCACCTGCTCTCCGAGGGAGTCGATGTGCCCGACGTACAGTTGCGGCTTGCCCGTGGAGAAGTCGAGCGGGTTCGTGGCGTCGATGACGACTTTGCCGCGGAAGTTGTCCTTCCCGGCCAGGTCGATCGCCTCCAGCGTTCCCGCCCCGTGTGTGGCCAGGACGAGGATGTCGCCGAAGGACGCCGTCTCCGCGAACGTGCCGTTTGATGCGCCGGACTCCTTGGCGAAATCCGCCAGCTTCTCCGGCGAGCGCGAGCCGATCTTCACCTGATGCCCGGTCGCGAGGAACCCCCGCGCCAGCGACTTGCCGACGTCTCCGGAACCGAGGATGCCGATGTTCTTGCTCATGAGGAAAGTCTACCGCTTCACCACCCGCCCGTCCTTCATGACGAACGCGACGTGCGAGAGGGCGCCGATGTCCTTGAGCGGATCGCCGTCGAGGGCGATGAGGTCGGCGCGGTATCCCGGCGCGATCGAGCCGGCCGTATCGCCGAGGCCTAGCGATTCGGCGGCCAGCGAGGTGGCGGAGATGATGGCCGCCATCGGGTCCTGACCTCCCACGCGCACGCGGTACTCGAGCTCCTGGAAGTTGCGGCCGTGCGAGCCGGCCACGGCGTCGGTGCCGAAGACGATCTTCAGTCCTTTGGTCTTCAGTCCGAGCTGAAACACGTTCAGCGCTTTCGGTACCGCGGCCTTCATCTGGGCGAACCCCTCCTCGGTGTAGTTGCCGATGCCGAGGTAGTGGGTCTTGTTCTCGAAGTAGTTGCGGAAGACGAGGTCGATGTTCGGATCGAAGTACGTTCCGTGCTGCGCCATGAGGTCGAGCGTCGGCTGATCGATGAGGGCGCCGTGCTCGACGGACGTGCATCCGGCCAGGACGGCGCGCTTGACGCTCTCCGGCCCGTGGGCATGGACGGCCACACGCAGTCCGGCGGCCTTGGCCTCGCCGCAGATGGCGTCCATCTGCTCCTGCGACATCGTCGGCCCGCCGCCGCTGCGGATACTCTCCGAGGCGAAGACCTTCACCACGTCCGCGCCATCGTCCTTCAGCTTGTGCACGCGAGCCCGGAGCTGCTCGGGCGTGAGTTTCGCGTCGAAGATCGGCTCATAAGCGGTGAGGATGCGCGGGAGGGGGAGCCCTCCGCGGGCGCCGGCATCGCGTACGACCTTGTCCACCGGGGCGCCGAGGGACTGCACGGTGGTGATGCCGCCGAGGAGCGTGGCGTAGGCATTCTCAGCGGCATAGAGCGCCGTATCGCCCGGTGTCTCGCCGCGATCGGGCTCGCCATCGTGCGAGCGGCCGTCCTTCGCGTCGAAGTGCCAGCCGATGTGCACGTGGGTGTCGATGCCGCCGGGCATGAGGGTGCGGTCGCCGAGGTCGATGCCGGCGCGGCGAGGATGCTCGTCGATGCGCACGATCTTCCCGTCTTCGACGACGACGGCGGCGTTACGGAACTGCCGGCCGCGGCCGTCGAGCACGCGTGCGGCGCGGATGACGATGGGATCTGCCGCGGCGGTCGCGGCCGTCAGGAGGAGCGCGGTGAGGATCGTCTTTCGCATAGGAGGACCAGTGTAAGGAGATTTCTTTCATGCGCCGAATGGCTTTCATCGCCCTGTTCTTTCTCGTCGTTCTCCCTTCGAACGCCCAGTTGGTCACGCCCCGAAGCTCCGCGCTCCAGATCCTGATCCCGGCGGCCGGCTCGCTGCCTGGGGCGAACGGCACGTTCTTCCGCAGCGACCTCACGCTGCTGAATTACCGCATCTCGCAGCAGCGCGTGCAGTTGCAGTGGCTGCCGCAAAACACGCCCGGCAGCACCGTGGCGCCGGTCATCATCAACCTTGCGGGGCAGAGCGGCCTCAGTTCCGAGGACTTCGTGGCCACGGTGATGAACCAGACGGGCCTCGGCGCGATTCTCATCACCGGCATCACAGCGGCCGGCACCACGGATGCCGGCGCGCAACTCGTGGCCACCTCACGCATCTGGACGCCGCAGCCGAACGCGGCCAGCGGTACGACCTCGCAGCAGTTCAACGGGATGAACACGGAGGACATCAACAGCCACACGCTGTCGATCATCGGCCAGCGCCGCGACAGCCGCTTCCGAACGAACGTCGGCGTGGTGAACCTCAGCCAGACCATGCAGTCGTTCCGTATCGACACGCAGACCTCGAACGGCGTCGAGAGCCAGACCATGGACGTACCGGCGTTCTCGCTCAACCAGACGTCACTGCAGGGTGCGAGCAGCACGCTCCCGCTGCAGATTCTCGTCACCTGCGTCACGAGCGGATCTCCGACGAACAATTTCATCGCCTACGGATCGTCCGTCGACAACGTGACCGGCGACGCCTGGTCGTCGCTCGGGTTCAATCCGCCAGCATCGCAGCCGTGACGGGCGAGCGGGCGGCAGCGACAGGATGCGTGGAGGACGGACAATCCTGTCCGTCAAATCGTGAATGCCGCTCAAATGCCTGCCTCGGGTAATGCTCTTCGGGGGACGGACAGGATTGTCCGTCCTCCACGCATCCCGCCGATGACTGTTGCGACGAGCGGCGAGCGGCATGGGCGGCCGATGCCGATGCATCCGCCACCGGCGAGAGCGATCTCGCTCGGGAGGTCGAGCTGGAAGAGGTCTTCTATCGCCCGGGCGCGCCAATCAACGGCCGCTGATTCACGTAATCCGCTGGACGCTGGAAGAGAGCCGCGTCGACGCTTGTCGATGAGAAGTCGCCGGCGGTCACGGTCAGAACCTCCGTCTGCGGCGCACCGCCTGCGAAAACGCGCGTGGCGGAGATGACGGTCTTCAGCGGAAAACCGCGAACGGCGGCGAGCTTCGGCACGAGCAGCGCGTCCACCTCGCTGATGCCGGTCGTCAGCGGCACGGCCGTCACGGACAGCGTTTCGTCGATCTCGGACGTGGTCCAGATCATGATGGTCGTGCCGTGGGAAGCGTCCACGCGTTCGCCGTTGATCATTCCGCGAAGACCGTAGTTGATCCGCGCCACGAACTTGCGTACCTTGTGGCCGGAGAGCAGCTCGTCATCAGGCTCTTCGTCGAGCGAGGTCTTGACGTCGCGTACCTCCGCTTTCATCCCCAGCAGCGGCCGGTAGAGACCCAGCTTCCCCATGAGCTGCGGCTCTTCGGCATACCACGTCTTGAGCGAGGTGTTGAGCGCCGTCGTCGTATGTCCGTCGAGCAGGAGGACGTCGAATGCATACGGCTCGTCCGCCGGCCGGTCGACGGTCACCCGTTTGTTTGCGCCGGCCGCCACCACGTGGGCCACGACAGGTGTCCCCTTCGCCGGTGTGATGGTGATCCGGTAGGACGTGGCGTTCGCCAGTGCAAGGAGCAGCAGCCATGCGTACATGTATGGATTCTAACCACACGGCCAGCGGCCGATGGCGATGGACTCGGCCCACTTCGCCGGAGCGATGGCTTCCTGTGTCGCGAATTCGATGTGCAGGACACGCCGGTGTACCGGGATCTCGGCTGCCGAAGAAGCGTGGAGGAGCAGTGGGCGCATGACGAGGATGCAGCCGCGTGCGAGCGGCAGCGTCACTCCCTGGAGCGACGACGTAATCTTGGCGATCCGAGGCTCGTTCAGCTTGCCGAGCAGATGCGACCCCGGAAGGACGCGAAGGGGGCCGTGGCCGGCGGAGCAATCGTCGAGATGAAGGCGAAGCGCCACCATCTGCTCCACCACTGTTTGCGGCAGGTCGGCATGGTGGAGGCCCTCTCTCAGGCGCCAATGTGCGAACCCGGGATGATCCACCCGGGACGCCAGCGCGCCGGAGCGATCCTGATGCCACGCCACCTTCCAGTTCGTCGTTGGCGTCTTGTCGAAGAGCGTGGCCCGAACTGCGCATGCGTCCGTGCCTGCGATTGGCCGGACGATCGATGAGACTGCCTCCGAGCGCACAAAGGACTGGACTGCTTCGTTTGAGAGAAGGTTCCGTACGCCTCCTCGGCCGCTAGTCGTTGCGGGCAGAGCGCTGAGCAGGCTGTCGCAAGCTTCTGCCGTGAGCTTTTCAGCGGCCACGGAGTAGCCGTCGGTGGCCAGAGAAGTCGACGTGGTAGCCAGGCCACCGAGCATCGATCAAGCTTACCGGACTCGGCGGGATTGCGACGTAATACCCGACCAGTATCACCATCACACCGTGCCGTCGCCGCCGCTTCTCAATCGGCGGTCGTTCACCGCAGATCGATGTTGAGAGAGACTGTAGATACGATTGGCACCGGTTTTCCGTGATC
The DNA here is from genome assembly GCA_964650405.1 of uncultured Thermoanaerobaculia bacterium. Lineage (GTDB taxonomy): Bacteria > Acidobacteriota > Thermoanaerobaculia > Gp7-AA8 > Gp7-AA8 > CAZYTO01. The sequence continues at coordinate 9,167 of CAZYTO010000050.1, forward strand.
GAGCGCCGGCCGGAATCTCCACTGGCGGATCGCATCGAGCGATCGCCTCCCGAGATCGTCGTCGCCGATCGCGCCAGGTGAAGGCTTCAGGATCCGCGCAGCGCAGACGACACCATGCGTGTCGATCACGGTCTCGATGACGAAGAACGTTGCGTTTCCCCGTCGCCTTGCGATTGGGCCGAAATCGGGCATGACGCGATGCAAGAGCACAGGCGGTGTCGTGGCTCCTCCGACCATCCGTGGCTCGATGTCGCCACATCCGGCTTGCCACCATCGAGGCGCGGATGGCCGTTGTCCCGGCGCCGACGGAGCGGCTGCCGCGACCGGTTTTCGGACAACGGCGGCTGGCTCGCGCCCGCAGGCAAAGGAAACCGCGGCACACAAAGTGATCGCGGCCATGGTGGCGACGCCGGCGCTTCGCAAGCCATGACGGTACCACCGTCACACACAGTTTTTCGGAAGCGCCATCCCCAGTCCCGCGGCGGGTGCTAACCTCCCTTCATGCGCCGGCTTTCCGTCGCGCTGGTCGCCTTTCTCCTCGCGGCGCCGATTGCCTCGCCGGCAGGGGCAGCCGTCCAGCCGCCGCGCGAGCGCGAGCGGTGGGCCTCGATCACCGTCGACGAGTTCACCATCCTCGGCAACGTCCCGGATCGCGAGCTGCGCGATGCGGCCACCCGGACGCTGCGGCTGCGCGATGCGCTGGCCATGATGACCACGCTGCGCGTCCACTCACCACTGCCGACGAAGATCTACGTCTTTGCCGACGAGCGCAGCTTCGTGCCCTATCGCGACGCCGCCAACGGCCGGGTCTCGGAGAACACGGCCGGAGTCTTCCTCCCGCGCAGCGAGGGCAACTACGTGCTCATGGTGACCAGCCGGCTCGATTCGGCCAGTCACATCATCCAGCACGAGCTGACCCACCACTTCCTGCGCAGCACGATTCCGGAAGGAGTGCCGCTCTGGTTCAGCGAAGGACTGGCCGAGTTCTATTCGACCTTCGAGACCGTGGGCGATGCCATCAACGTGGGGCGCCCGCGCGACGATCACCTGCAATTCCTCCGGTCCGAATCGCTCCTCCCGGCCGCGAAGCTCTTTTCCATCGACGAGAACTCGACCGAGTACAACGAAGGCGTCCGGCGCGGCGTGTTCTACGCCGAGGCCTGGATGCTGGTGCACGACCTCATGCTGGGCACGCCTGGGCGCGCGAAGCAGGTCGGCACGTTCCTCACGCAGATCGCGAACGGGGTGCCGTCGCCGGCGGCGTTCCGAGCGGCGTTCGGCATGAGCGACGAGGAGGTCGACCGCGAGCTGCGCCGCTACCTCCGGCAGCCGGCCTTCAACTACACCCGCCTGACCTCGGCGGACTTTCGCAACGCTCCGGCCATTCCCGCGGCGGCCGTGCTGACCCGCGACGACGAGCTGGCCTCGCTCGGCGACCTCCTCGTGCACTGCACGCCCGCCGCGATTGCGGACGGCGAGGCGTTTCTCAACGAGGCCCTGCGCCTCAATCCGAAGCACGCAGGGGCGACGGCCTCCCTGGCGCTGGTCAACGTCCTGCGGAATCGGCGCTCCGAGGCCGACGCGCTCTATGTTCGGGCCGTCGAGCTGGGCACGAAGGAGTGGCTGGCCTACGCGTTCGCCGCCGACAGCCTGCTCGATCACGTCTCCCCGTCGAGCGCCGATCTGCTGAAGGCCCGCGCCCTCTACGAGAAGGCCATGGCCCTGAATCCCGGCGCCGCGCACGCATACGCGGGTTACGGCATGACGTTCGTCGGCGGGGACGGCGATCCGAAGAGCGGCATTGCCGCGCTGGAGAAGGCGGTGAAGCTCGATCCGCGCGACGTCGATTCCTTCGCCAACCTGGCCCTGCTCTACCTGCACAACGGCCGCCGCGCCGACGCGGCGAAGCTCATCGACGGGCCGCTGGCGGAAGCTGGCGACCGCCGCGTGCGCGTCCGCGATGCGCTGCTCACCTTCGACGCCAACGACGCCATCGAGCAGATCCGCGCCGGCAGGACCGCCGAGGGGACGGAAGCGCTGACGCGGATCATGCCCGAGGTCCATGATCCGGCCGTGCGGGCGCAGGTCGAGGAGCTGCTGTGCACCGTGCAGTCCTACACCCGGCGCGAGGACCAGGCCCGCGAGTACAACCGCGCCGTCTCCTTCGCCGTCAGCCGGAAGTGGAGCGAAGCGCTGGCCATCGTCGACCGCCTCCTCCCCGAGGTGAAGGACGCGGAGATGGCCGCAAAGATCCGCGAGTTTCGCAAGCAGGTGCTGGAGGCGAAGAAGAGGTTGAAGTGAAGAGTGGGTAGTGGTTAGGAGAGGCGAGTGGTTAGTGGGTAGGAGCGGCAAACCTAACCACTCTAACCACTGACCACTGACCCCTAACCACTCACTTCTAAGCGTTTCCGCGAAACCGGAACTTCGACACTTCCTGCTCGAAGTTGCTGCCGCTTGAGACGAGGCTCTGGACGGTGGTGTTGAACTCGCGGGCCACGGCGTCGTTGGCCAGGGCGATGTCCAGCATGGTGCGGGAGGCGTCGGCGATGCGGTCGGTCTCGTGAAGCTGGCGTTCGAGGAGGTCGCGCATGTTGCGGGCGTCGTCGGCGATGCGCTCCAGGGCGGTGGTGATGCCGCGGCCGGCCTGGGACTGTTCCTGGGTGGCGTTCTTCACCTGCCCGGCGATCTCGCGGACGCGCTCCGACTCCCGGGCCATGAGCTGCGTGCCCATGGCCTGCTCGCGCGAGGAGCGGTTGATCTCGGCGATGTGATCGGACATGCGCGAGGCCACTTCGTGCAGGTGGCGGCTGGCCTTGGCCTGTTCATCGAGGGCGCTGGAGATGCGCGTGGCCATTTCGTACGAGCGGGCGGAGCTCTCCCCGATCTTGGCCAGCGAGGTCGCGGCGTTCTCCGCCAGCCGGACGTTGTCCTGCACGCGGGTGACGCCTTCGTTGACCTTGGCCACGGCGGCGCGGGAGCCGCTCTGCACGGCCTTGATGATGGCGCTGATCTCCTTGGTCGAGCCGCGGGTGCGCTCGGCCAGCTCGCGGATCTCGTCGGCGACGACGGTGAAACCTGCGCCCTGTTCGCCGGCCTGGGCGGCGATGATGGCGGCATTGAGGGCGAGGAGGTTGGTGCGGTTGGTGATCTCTTCGATGACGCTGACGATGTGCGTGATCTGCCCGACGCTGCGCTGCAGCTCGTCGAGCGTGGCGGCGGTGCTGTCAGTCAGCTCGCGGGTGAGGTTGATGCCTTCCACGGTCTTGCCCACCGCCCGGCCGCCCGCCTCGGCGTCTTCGCGCACCTGGCGGGAGATCGAGGCGGTCGACTGCGAGGTGGCGCGCAGCTCTTCGATCGTGGAGTCCATTTCGGCCACGAACGACAGCACTTCCTCGCCGATGCCGGCCAGGACCTCGGTGCGGTTCGACATCTCGCCCATGGCCGCGTTCATCTCCGTCGTCGAGGAGGAGGTCTTCTCCACCGACTGGAAGAGGTAGTCCATGCTCCGGGCCACTTCCTCGGAGGAGGCCTGCAGCTCCAGGGCGCGGCTGGAGGCATCCTGGGTCAGGCCGTTCACGCCGTCCGCGGCCTGGAGCGAGTGGCTGATGCCGCCGCGCATGTTCTCCACGGCCAGCGAGGAGCTCTCGGTCAGTTCCGATTGCTCGCGCGCACGGGAGAGCAGCGTCTCCGTGCCTCCCGTGATCACACGCACACCCTCTGTGATGGTCGTGCCGCTGCCGCCGACGCGGCCGAGGAGGCGGCGCAGGTTCATGCGCGTCTCGCCGAAGCTCTCGGCCAGGCCGCAGATCTCGTCGTCGGCGAAGACGCGCGGCGCCACGTCGAAGTTCCCCTCCGCCATCTCCTGCGCCAGGGAGCGCATTTCGGCGAGCGGAATGCGGATGTCCCGGGCCAGGAAGAAGGCCGCCAACCCGAAGGCCAGCATGGTGAAGAGGGCGATGACGACCGTGTAGACGGTGATCTGCCGCGGGATGCTGGCATACGGCGTCCAGGGGATGGAGAGGACGATGATGGAGCCGTTGCGCAGCGGACGGAACTTGCAGACGTGCGGGGAGATGAACGCGGAGCTGTCGCCGCGGCCGATCTTGCGGATGTCGGCAATCTCCTCCGGGGTCAGCGAGTCCTTCGCGCTCTTGACCGTGCCGTCGTGTTGGATCAGATGCAGCGAGTACTCCGCGGGGAGCTCGCTCTGCAGGAGGTCCATCGTCCCTTCCTCACGCCCGGCGGAGACGTCGAGGCGCGCGTAGACCCGATCGAATCGCTCGGACGAGGAGGCGATGGCCAGGTCTTCCAGCGTCGTGGAGACCTTCGACGAGATGAGCTCGACCAGGACCGCCGCGGCCACGAGGAACGTCCCCATGAACATCACCGCGATCTTGACGCCGAGGGAGAATTCGCGGCCGGCATAGTGCCGTTCCGGCACGTCCGCGGTGAAGCGGATGAGGAGGTGCTTGCCGGCCGCGTAACTCCAGGCGATGGACGGAAACGCCGCGATCAGCGCGGCCACGAAGAAGTAGGCGAATCCCAGTCCGCTCCGCATGACGAAAAGCGTGGACAGTGCGGCGAAGACCAGCCCGCCGATGAGCCACAACACGACTGCCAGCAGCTTCGTCCGGTCCAGGCAGCGGGACATCGCCGCCGATATGTCGCCGCGCAGCTCCACGGCGTCCTCCACCGCGGCCACAGACTCGCGCAGCAGCACGCCGAACGCCACCGCCCCAGCGGCATAGAGCACCACCAGCAGAAGGACCAGAATCATCGCCGACTGCCGGGTGAGCTGAATGACCTGCGAGAGGAAGAAGAAGGCCAGCGGCAGCGTGACCACCGCCGGCGGTACCAGCAGTCGGGTGAGGTAGCGGCGGGTGAAGGACATGGGAAGGGGAAGTATACGGGTTCGCTGGGCGCTGGGCGCTGGGCGCTGGTCGCTGGTCGCTGTTCGCTGTTCGCTGGTTGATGGGTTACGCGGTTGCGGGGTTGCGGGGTTGCGGGGTTGCGAACAGCGGCCAGCGACAGCGATCAGCGACCAGCGACCAGAACATACAATCCCGCCCGTGACTGCCGTTCTCTATCTCCATGGATTCGCCTCCTCGCCGGGGAGCGCCAAGATCGGGTTGCTGCGGACGCGGGTGGAGCCGGAGATCGTGCTGCACACGCCCGATCTCAACGTTCCGTCCTTCGCGGAGCTCGACTTCGATGCCGCGGTGGCGCATGCGCATGCCACGGGCGTCGCGGCCGGAGCGCGCGCCATCGTCGGCAGCTCCCTCGGTGCGCTGATGGCGCTGGCGGTCGTGCAGCGCGGGCTCGCCCTGCCGCTCGTTCTCATCGCCCCGGCGCTCGGCTTCGGGGAGCGCTGGCGGACCAAGCTGCCGGACGGCGACCCGATCCACGTCTTCAATTACGCGCTCAACGCCGAGGCGCCGATCCACCGCGCGTTCTTCGAGAGGATGGCCGCGATCGACGTCGACCGCGACCCGCCCCCCACCCGCGTCACCGCCATCATGGGCACGGAGGATCAGAGCGTGCCCTACGACCAGGTAATGAAGGTGTGGGAAGCGTGGCAGCCGCGGCTCGTGCCCGGCTCGGAGCTGATCACTCTGCCCGGCGGCGATCACGGCCTCACGGCATACGGGGATGTGATCGAGGGAGCGCTGCGGAGAGCGTTGGAGTGAGGGCGCAGGAAGAAGGGCGAAGGCTAACTCATTAGCCTCCTTCGCCGTTCATCCTTCGCCCTTCATTTCGACATCGAGTCCATCTTTTCGAACCTGTTGTCGAACGCCGTGACCTTCCAGCCGGCGTCGCCTTTGCGCAGGCCGACGGTCTGCTTCAGCAGGGCGTACATGGCGGGGCGGGTGCTTTCGACGCCGACGGGATTGAAGAGCACCGTCTGCGTGGCGTGGATGGTGACGCCGCCGTCCTCTGCCGTCTCGCAGGACTCGACGTTGAAGCGCGAGGCGAAGAGCGTCTGGAACATCTCCGGCCCCGGACCGACGTGCTCCTGCGAGCCGGAGTGCTGGAGCTGGTCGGCCGTGAGCCCGTCGGCCATCTCCGCGGCGCGGTCGTACTGGCGGTGGACGATGGCCTCGGCGAAGCGCTTGTAGTGCTCCACGGGCGCGTACGACTTCGTGTAATAGCGGTAGCCGAAGCCGGCTCCGGCCAAGAGGACGACGAGGAGAATGAGACGGCGCATGGCGATTCCTCTCAGGCGGACGTCAGGCGAACATTACGGACATCAGGTGGATAGGGGTTCGGCCCGGGCCCGGAGCACTTTCTTGTCGAACTTCCCGACGCTCGTCTTCGGCACTTCGTCGATGAACCGGATCTCGTCGGGGAGCCACCACTTCTCGAATGTCGCGCCGAGGAAGGTGAGGATCTCTTCGGCGCAGAGAGTGTCGCGGAACTCGGGGCGCGGGACGACGTAGCCCACGGGTCGCTCCGACCACTTCGGATGCGGTACGCCGATGACGGCCGCCTCCAGCACTTTCGGGTGGGAGATGATGGCGTTCTCCAGCTCGACAGACGAGATCCACTCCCCGCCGGACTTGATCACGTCCTTGGTGCGGTCGACGATGCGCACGAAACCGTCGGGCGAGACCGTGGCCACGTCGCCCGTGCGGAACCACCCGTCGTCCGTGAAGCGGCTCGTGTCGGCGTCGCGGTAGTACGCACTGCACACCCACGGTCCGCGCACGTGGATCTCGCCGAAGGCGGCGCCATCCCATGGCAGCTCGGCGCCGGTGGCCAGGTCGCAGATGCGCAGCTCCACGCCGGGCACGGGCGCGCCCTGCATGGCCCGGACGTCGAGCAGCTCGGCTTCGTCATGCCACGCGCGGGGCGCAGAGATCGTGGCCAGCGGCGAGGTCTCCGTCATTCCCCAGGCCTGGACGATGCGCAGTCCGCGGGCGTCCATCTGCTCGAGCAGCCCTCGCGGCACGGCGGAGCCGCCGACGACGACGGTGTGGACGTCCGGCAGCCGCCGGTCGCCGAGCTTGCTCAGCACGCCGTACCAGATCGTCGGCACGCCGGCCAGGATCGTGGCGTGCTCCGCGGCGGCAAGCTCGATCATCGCCTCCGGATCGCCCATCCAGCGTCCCGGGAACACGAACTTCGAGCCGACCAAGGCCGCGGCGTAGGGGAGTCCCCAGGCATTCGCGTGAAACATGGGCACGATGGGCAGCACGACGTCGCGTTCGCCGATGCCCATCGTTTCCTTCTGCAAGACGGCCATGGAGTGCAGGAAGAGCGAACGATGCGTCGACAGCACACCCTTGGGGTTTCCCGTCGTGCCCGACGTGTAGCACATGGCCGCGGCCGTCGTTTCCGGCAGCTCGGGCCAGGGGAAGCCGCTCTCGTTCGCGAGCAGCGTCTCGTAGTCGTGCCGGGTTGGCGACCCGGTCTGGTCTGCCGGGGCACGGGCAGGATTGTCGCCTTCGCGCATGACGAGGACGTGCCGGACGCACGGGATCCGGTCGCGCACGCGTTCGAGCAGGGGAAGGAGCGACTGGTCGGCGATGAGCACCGCATCTTCGGCGTCATTGATGACGAACGCGAGCTGGTCGGGCGAGAGACGGAGGTTGAGGGTGTGCAGGACCGCGCCCATGCACGGAATGGCCAGGTAGAGCTCGAGGTGGCGGGAGTGGTTCCAGGCCAGCGTGGCCACGCGCTCGCCGGGCTGGACGCCGAGATTTGCCAATGCCGCCGCGGCCCGCCGGGCCCGCGCCGCGACTTCGCCCCACGTCGTCCGGTGAAGGCCGGTCTCCGTTCTGCTGACGATCTCCTTCCGCGGAAAGAGACGCTCCGCACGTCCGTGAACGTGCTGCAGCGTGAGCGGAAAGTCCTGCATCAGTCCTTTCACGTCTCGCCCTCCGGTTGTTGGTTTGTGTGGCGATAGTGTAGCGCCTCGCTGATTCGCCTTATTCGCTTATTCGCTTATTCGCTTATTCGCTTATTCGCTGGTCGCTGGTCGCTGGTCGCTGGTCGCTGGTCGCTGGTCGCTGATCGCTCCGAATCTCTTCGCGTCGAACCGATACAATTCACGGCATGCCTGTCATCGCCTGTCCTGACTGCGGCCGTGACGTTTCGACGCTCGCTCCGGCCTGTCCGCACTGCGGCCGGCCGTCGCCGGCGGGGTTCGCGGCGCCTTCGCCGATGGCCGCCCAGGCGCTGAAGGAGGAGACGCTCTGGCACGGGTCGCCGTCGGCGAGTGTGCTGGCAATCAAGGGCTTCGCGCTGGCCGTGATCGTCATCGGCATGCTGCTGCTGACGCGCTGGGTGGCGGCGCAGTCGAACGACCTCATCACGCGCTCGAATCTCATGAAGGCCGGCTTTGCCCTCACGGCGCTGCTGGCCATCACCCAGCTCTCCGCCATCATGCTGGGCTACTTCCGGCTCCGGAGCACGCTCTACACGGTGACCAGCCAGCGCGTCATCCTCGAGCAGGGGATGTGGGCGAAGAGCCTGAACGAGATCGACCTCCGCACGGTCGACGACACGCAGTTCTTCCAGACCGTCACCGATCGCATGCTGGGCATCGGCAACGTCATCCTCGTGGCGACCGACAAGGCCTCCCCGATGCTCGTCCTCCGCTCCATCCGCGACCCCCGCGGCGTGCGCGAGATCATCCGCTCGCAGGCCTACCAGGTCAGCCAGCGGCAGGTGTTCACGCGGGCGACGTGAGTGACGGCGAGCGGCGAGCGGGAGGCGGCGAGCGGCGGAGACAACACGCGGGCGAGCGGCGAGCGGCTAACCGTGCGGGATCATTGCTTCCCACAGCTCGCTCACACCGAGAAGATGTTCATCCGATTGTTCGGCCGGTCTCGGGCCGCCGGCGATCTCCGCGGCGAAGCGTGCCAGGGCGATGCAGTTGGCGCGGTCCCGGGCCCAGCCGGCATAGTCGCCGAACGTTGCCGGCGGAGTGGCGAGCGTACGCCACATCGGGCGGGCCCACAGTTGCGCGCCCTGCTGCGACAGTAGCTGCGGAACCGATGGGGGGGTCGGGAGCCATCCCAGCGGTCCCGGCGCCTCGGCGAGCGAAAGGACGCCGTCGCCGAATCCGGCAGTGATGTTGTGACTGACCCAGCACGAGGAACCGTCGTCGGCCTGGGAGATCATTTTCTGCACCTGGAACGTCAGTGGAGCGTCCGGGAGGTCCACGTGAACGAGGCGGAAGAACGATCCGTCGCGCCACGGCATCTCTTCGAGCGTGAACGGCCGGAGTGATCCTGCAGCGCGGGCCACGATCTCGATCGCCGAATAGAGCGCGCGGGAGTTGGTCATGACACTGATGAAGAGAAGCGGCGCCCGCAGCCGCGCGGCCCGGAAGGCGGAGACGAACGTGGCGGCCGCCTCGAGATCGGAGTAGTGCGCGTTGACGTGATAGACGGCACCGTGAGTCCGTGCCGTCCGGCGGTGTGCCGCGATCTCGTGCGCGTACAGAGGGTGCTCCGCCAGCACGTGGATGCCGCGTTCGAGAAGGGCCGACGTGACGGCCAGTCCGTTGGCACCCGGAATGGCGAGACACGCGGCGTCGATCGTATCCGGAGGCAGATCGGCCAGGCCGGTGTAGAAAGGGACGGCGTACTGTGCGGCCATGGCGCGGGAGCGCTCGCTGCGCGCGAGGATGCCCGCCACGCGAAGGCCGCTCTCGTTCTGGTAGAGAGCCCGGAGGTACGACGAGCCGTAGTTGGTGCCGCAGAGCAGGATGCGCACGTTCAACTCTGCGGTTGCCCGATGCAAATGGCGTAAATCGTCTTTTCGCCGCCGCCGACGCCGAGAAGAGCGTCGGCCTCGGCATCATAGAAGCCACCCAGCGCCACCGGCGCCAGACCGAGAGCGGCGGAAACGAGATAGAGACTCTGGCCGAGGTGGCCGGCCTCGATCCAGACGTAGCGATAGCCGCGCTGTCCGTACTTCCACATGGAGCGTTCGAAGGTGGCCGTGATGAAGAGGATCGCGTTCGCGGCGGCGAGCATTCCCTGGCCGATGGTCATGGCCGCGAACTGCGCGTGAAAATTACCGGCCCGGACGGCTTCGAGCTCATGCGCAAATGGATCGTAGTGATAGATGCCGTCTTCGATGCCCTCGACGCGCTGCAGCACAGGATAGATCTCGAGCGGATAGAGGCCGCCGCCGGACGGGTAACTGCGCGCGGCGACGGTGAGCCCTTCGAAGCGGATCATGCCGTTGACGCCGGCACAGGCGAAGAGGAGCTTGCCGAGGGCCAGACGCGGAAGGAGGGCGTCGGAGTAGTCGCGGATCGACCTGCGTCCCGCCAGCGCCGCGCCGAGCGGCACGGCGATGTCGAGGTCAGCGCCGGGCAGGGCCAGCCGTCGTGAGCCCGGATAGACGCGCCGCGCCGGAGGTTTCTGCTCGGGATCGGGGGCGAGGTGGGTCGGCGTGGCCCGGACGTTCGAGGAATTGAGGTGAAAGAGCTCCGCTGCGTCGATGTCCCGCTCGGTCATGGCCTTGGCCTCACGCCAGCGGATGCGGGTGCGGGTTGAGCGGGCGCCCGCCGCTGTGTTTCACCAGCCGTGGATTGGCGAGGCGGCGGAACCGCTCGCCGAAATGGATCGGCTGCACGTCCAGGCCGATGGCGCGCGCGACGCGAAACGGAGAATCGACCAGATCGGGCGAGGTGACGTCGACGATCGCCACCTGCACGCCGGCATCCTTGATCCGAGCCGCACATCCCGCAACGGATACCTCACCGTGCAATTGCAGATCTGCGTGCGCGACCGGGGCCCGGTCAGAGCGGCGGATGAAGTCGAGGATCGGCAGCCGCTCCGGGATGAAGTAGTACGCGGCGTGCTCCTCCAGCGAATGGACGTCGTCCGGCGTCTGCGGAACTTTCATCTGCTGGACCTGCCGCGACAGGTACGGCCCGACGTGCCCCTGCTCGAGAACGGCCTTGCGGACCGCCACGCGCGGATCGAGATGGCAGGAGAGCGCGACGCTCACCGCCGGCTGGGGTGGAGTACCGAGGGCCAGGCACATCACGACGGGAAGGTCGATGTCGGTTCCGTCGAGCAGGTACAGCTCGAGCTCCGCTCCGCGCTCCCGGAGCTGGCGGTCCACCTCGCGCACGGCCGGCTCGACCGATTCGTCGAGGACGATCCGCCGAGCCGGAAGCTGACAGAGCCACGTGATCATGAAGGCGTCGCGCTCGATGAGCTCGAACAGTGCACGCATGGCGGCATCGTCGTCGTCGCCTCCGGCGGCCAGTCCGTTCGACGACACCTGGCAGAAGAACTCGTGCTGGCACACTTCGAAATTGAAATAGGCGGGCAGCGCCGGGACCCACACCGGTTCGTTCGTGCCGAACCACCGCCCCCGCGTCCAGTGAATCGGCTGCCGTTCGTCGAAGCGGGCGAACGGAAAATCCGGCTGCCCATACTGTTCCTCGCTGTAGAGGCAGAGGTGCCGCGGGTCGACGAAGGCGCCGGTCATCTCCTTCGCCGGTGCGAGAAGCAGGTCGCTCTTCCGATACCGCGATGCCGAGTAGCGTTCGATGCCTTCTCCGGCGGCACCGATGAGCGCGTCGACCTTCGTCAGTCCCTTGCCCGAACCGACGACCGGGTCGGAGATGTGCGGCAACGCTCCTTCTGTGTAGGTCGCCATCACTGCCGTGGCGGTGAGAGGGAAGTCGTCCGGCGGCACGGCCGTGCTGTCGGAGGCCAGGACCTTGATGATGCCGACGCGCGAGTCGACGATTCCTTCCAGCGTCTTTTTCAGCTCCTCGGCGCCTTCCACGCCGCCGAGCCGGCGGCGCTCGCCGCCGGACGCGCCGGCACTGGCCGCTCCGCCGCAGACGTCACACCACGGCATGCGCAGCACCTTGTGCCAGGCGTTCTCCCCCGAGACGAGATTCTGGATGAGTAATCGGCCCGGAATGACCGCGTCCGTGTACTGCGTCAGGAGCTTGATCGCCTCCATGGCCATCGAATGTCCGGCGATACCGGCCATCGGCGCGAGATACGAGCGGGCCCGCGACTCGCCCGGCGAGGCGCTCAGCGACGCGTCGATCTCATGGGCCGCCTGAACGTACTCCGCCGCACCGAGGCGGCGGAGGCGGAAGCAGTTCCAGCAGGCAGTCTGGCCGGGCACGACGACAGGACCGACCCACGACTCGAAACCGTCGAGATGGCCATGGAGCGACGTCAGCCGTTGCCCGTGCGTGAACGAGGCGATGCGGCGAAGGACGTAGACGTCGTCGCCGTTGAGGCCGGTGACGAGGAGATCGAACGGTTCGTCGAGGGAGAAGCGGTCATCGGCGCCGATGATCCGCGATGACGTCGTAACACGGGCATCCGCCGCCACGCGGGCGATGGCTTCGCGCACGGCGTCGTACCGCGGTTTGCCGCGGTCGGCGAGCGTCAAGGCGCGTACGCCGATGACGTCGTCCTCGGAAGTCGTGCGGTCGTCCATCAGATGGATCCGCCGGATGCCTGCGGCGGCGAGCTCGATGGCCGTAACCGCCCCCCATGGCTCCAATCCGGCCACGACGACGCGTGCCTCGGCGAGCTGCGCCAGGGCGGCGCCATCGCCCCTCCCCCACTTCTGAAAGAAGCGGTCTTCGGCCAGCCGGCGATCGGAGCCGGGCACGTTCTCCACGAGCCCCTTCTGCTGCAGCAGGTCGAGGAAATTCGTGACGCTCTGCGCGGAGTATCCGCTCAGCGAGGCCGCGACGGCGGCAGCATCACGCGTCCCGTCGAGCAGCGGAACGATCTCCGCCACGAAGAGGCGGACGTCTTCACCGTGAAGCTGAAAACTGCCGAGGTCCGAACGGAGCACGACGCCCGACTGCGTGGTGGTGATGCTCGCGGAAGGACTGAGCCGGATGTTTTTCATGAATGCCCGATGTTAGCAATAGTTCCGTGAGGTTGGCCCTGCCGGCGTCGGTTTGCGCATCCGACTCCTACCCGCGCACGGCTACGAGCCGGCGCAGGGGGTGCATTGCGCACACGGGGTGCACTGCACGCAGTTGGCACACTGCGTACAACAGTTCCCCGTGCTACAGAGCGCGCACCGCGAAACGCACTGCTGGCACAGCGCGCACTGGGCGGTGCATGGCGAGCACTGGGCCGTGCACGGCGTGCACAATGTATGGACGCATTGCGCACAGGGGCTGCAGTTGGTGCACGGCGCACACAGCGGATGGATGCACGGCGAGCACAGCGTATGGACGCAGAGCGCGCACGGTGGCGGCTGGTAGCACGGCAGGCAGGGCGCGTGGCACGGTTGGCAGAAGCTGACCACGCACGGCCCGATGCATGGACCGCATGAGCACTCGTTGCACGGCGGGCGCACGATCTTGTCGAGTTTGTCACTCAGCGCCGTGATCGCCGAGTGCAACTCGGTAATGCCGATGTTCAGATCCTTCGGACTGTTCGGAACGTCAGTCATGGGGAATCCCTCCTTGACCAGACTTCACCGCCGGCAGGGTCTACCAAATTGTAGGGATGTATGCGGATGCGCGCCGGTCATACTACCCCAATGCAGGCAGGCCGGAAGGACACAGAAGTTGCGTCAATGTAAATTCATGCGGAGCACATGTAGAGACAGCCGGCTGGGCGGTCACGCGGGTGCCGCTGCTGCCCCGGGCCACCGCTTCCTGCCTGCCGGCGCTCGAGGCCCGGCGGCCGGCGTTCAAGGAGCCGTCGTCCCTTCGATTCCAGGAATACCGCAAGCTCGTCGCCGCGCGTGCCGCTCTGGCGAAGCGCGTACAGGACCTTCTCGTCACCCGCCATTTCCGTGAGCTCGACGACGCGTTCGAAGCGATGCGGAAAGCGCCCAGGACGCTTGGCGACCCGCTTGAGTTCGAAGAACAGCTTGCCTACGAGGCTCTCATCGACCGCGAATTCTCGCGGCGCGTCGGACACGATGTGCAGAAACAGCGTCTCGACGAGTGGGTGGCGGCGCGCCCGGCATCGCTCTCCGCGCGGATCGCCTGCGTTGCGGAACTGGACGACTGGGCCTGGCGCCAGCGCGGGCCGGGGTACTCATCCGGAGTCACGCAGAAAGCAGCCGAATCGGCTGAAGCGACCTGGATGAAGGCAGGGAAGATGCTGGCCTCGATGCCGGAGGCGGCAAAGCAGGACCCGTACTACTTTGTGGTGGCCGTCGAGCTCATGGGTGCGAACGGCGAGTCCGTGGAGCCGATCGCGAAGGCATCGTGTGCGCTCTCACCTTTCCCCCAGACGTGGCTTCGGGCCGCGAATTACATGATGCCGAAGTGGGGCGGTACCGCCGAAGACTATCGCGCCTTTCTCGATGAAGCGAAACAATGCACCGCCGCACGATTCGGCCAGCAGGTCTATGCGCGCATCGCCGCGCAGACGAGCCGCGACAGAACCTCCGACTACCGCGAGTTTGGAATCCCATGGCCGCCGGTCCGCGAAGGCTACCGGCAGGTGATGGCCGCCTCGGCCGATTGGCTTCCGACCTATCACGACTTCGCACAGGACGCCCGAGTCAACGGCGACCGGGCTACCGCGCACGAGCTGTTCGCGATGACAGAGCTCGCCTGGAGCACCGATTTCGACTCCATCTGGCAGAAGGCCGTGTGGGAGAGCGCAAGATCGTGGGCGCTTTCCGCCGGGACTCCAGATCCAGGTGGAGCGACGGCGGCACGGCCCGGCCGGCCGGAGACTCCCTCGGTGGCACGCGTGGTCTACGGACAAGACGAGCGCAGGATGGGGGTGAACGGTTTCTTCGTCACGACTGCCCAGGGGACCCTCGGAATTGCCACCTGCATCGGGTCCGAGCAGGTCACTACATTCGGAGGGTTGAAAGTGGCGAGCGTTCTCTCCCACTACCCGGACCGGATGCTTCGTGCCTCGGCGGTGACAGTAAACGGCACGCCTTCGGCGCCGGCGCTGGGGGTGGGCGATCCGCCGAAAGAAGGCGCCGCGGTATATGTCATCGCGTGCCGGCCGGGGCTGGGAGGACCTTGTGTGGAGGCGCCCTTCGAAGCAGTCGTCCAGGCGCGGCGGGGGACGACCCCTGGTTTTGGAAGCGGCTGGCTCCTCGCGAGCCAGTCGGCAGAGAGTCTCGTGTACGTAGGTTCGCCCGTCGTAGATAGCGCCGGCAACGCCGTAGCCATCGCGTTCGGACCCATGGATCACGATGGCCAGAAGACGATCCTCTTCTTC